>CAYNKM010000001.1:0-39662 GCA_964397795.1 uncultured Desulfovibrio sp.
GCGATCTTCTTCTCATTATCATTCAGTTCCGACCTTAACTCCGCCTTCACTTCCTCATATTTCTCCCTTTTCGCCTTAATCTCGCCAACTGCCTGATCAAGTTCAGTCAAATTCTTGTCTGTCAAATTCTTTTCCGCTTCATCTTGAAGTTTCGCGATATTTTCCCCGAGAAAAAGCTTTATTTCAGCCTCATCTTTTTCAAGAGCTTGCTTTTCTGCCTCAAGCGCGTTTATGGCTTCAATATCCAGTCGCGATTTTACAAATTTGTCCTCACTCCACCCCCGTTTGGCCAGAACATTGGCAAATTCTTTTTCCTGGCTTGCCAATTCTGGCTCAAGCTTTGCCAGATTGTCTTCCTGTGCCAGAACCTGACCGCTTTCCTGATTAAAGCTTACCGAAGTTGCACTTTCTTCCCTTTGCGCTTCCTGGCTTGACTGACTGGCATCGGCCAAGGCTTTCTTCAGTTTTTCTTCCTCTTCCCTTACATCTCGCCCATCAAAAAGCAGACCTCGCTTTTGCCGTAAAGCTTCAAGATCCTCCCCTATTCCTGCCAACTGATTCCCGCGCTGTGATAAATCTTCTTCACAATTTTTTATATTGGCCTGACATGCCGAAATCCGGGGCTTTAGATCCGCAAGCGCTTTTTCCGTGTCCTCCCTGTCCTTAATCCTTTTTTGCCATTCTTCAGCCCGCTTATCCAGAATCTGCCCGATTTCGTCCAGGGAATCAGGGACATTCATGCCAATTTTTTCCAGATCTTTCCTTATGCCTTCCTCCTGTTTTCCAATCTCCCTTTTCTTTTCCTCAAGCTTGTCCGTCTCCTCACTGATATTGGCAAGGCGTTCCTCCCTGCTTCTTTCCAGGGCCATCTTTTCCGTATTGATAATCTCCCAGGCATGATGGGATTCAGCGGCGATTTTTTCAAAATTCCCAATCTCCTCATTATCCAGTTTAATCTGCCTGATCTTTTTTTCCAGATTATTACAAGCTTCCCTCTGCAAATCGACATCCAAGGCCGGGTGACCTTCAAGATAAGGGTGGTCAAGCGCTCCGCAAAGCGGGCAGGGCTGGCCCGGCGCCAAGGTTTTGCGGTGTTCTTCCATGCTTAAAAACTTGTTCGCTTCCGCCAGCTCCATTTGCCGATTTAGAAGCTCCACTTCAAAATCTTCAAGAGTCTTGCCGGCAAGCTCACTGTTTCTTCTGTCTTCAATATCCCCTATCGCGGCCCTGATATGGGCCTGCTCCGCTTCCCTCTTGGCAAGCTCTTCCCGCTTTTCTCCTATCTGATTGTCAATTTTTTCAAGTTCCCTTTTCTGCCGGGATATTCTCTTCCCTGTTTCCCCGACGTCTCCTGACAGGCTCTCAAGAATTCCTATTCTGGACTTTACCTCATTGCGATTTTCAATAAGCCAGGCGTCACCCTTGTGAGACTCCAGCCAGGAAATAATCCCCGAAAGACCCTTTTTATCTTCTTCATATCTGTTTTCAAGAGAAGTTTGTTCGGATAACAGGCTCTTGTATCTATCCCGAGCTTCCCTTAATGCGCCTTCATTTTTTTCAAGTTCCGCCTGTTTTTCTGAAATATTCTGATCAAGCAGCCTTGCCTGTTCAAAAAGGGATCTGGCATCTTCAAGATTTTTTGAACAATTTTCTTCCATCTGAACGGCAAGACTCTTTTTCAGCACGCATTTTTTTAATTCTTCTGACAAAATTTTTAGACGATTTTTAGCTTCTTCAAGTTGCTTTTTCTTGTTCTCATATTGACCGCGCGTATATTCAAGCCGGGTGAAATAAGGCTCAAACTCCCTGGCCTGCTTTCCCGCCGCGAGAATTTTATCTTTGGCCTCAAATTCTTCCTTGCGCCGCTGGATGTCCTGCTGCTCGGCTTCAAGCTTTTTAACTTTCGCCTTCAGACTATTCAGGTTTTCTACCCACTGTATTTTTGCCTGACAATCTTTTAATTCCTTATCCAGATTATCAATCCCAGCCTCGCATTTTATAATCTCATCCTTTTTGACGGCTATTTCTTCATCATTAAGAACAGATATGCTATCATATTTATCCTGCAAAACTTCCTTTTGCATTCTCTCATCTTTTTCTTTGTCAAAGGCAAGAATGGAAAGTTCAGTATAAATTCCAATTCCAGTCAGATTTTCCAGGATGGCAGATTTCTCCTTGTCATCTGAATTTAAAAATTTCTGAAAATCTCCCTGGGCAAGCAGGACTGATCGGACAAATTGATCATATCCCATGATATTATTTGCCTGCTTCAGATTTTCAATATCCTTTACTTTGGTCGCCAGTTCATGGGTATCAAGATTTTCAAACTCACGTTTTGGAGAATTAAAAGAACCGTCTTTTTTTGTATCCCTGCCCCAGTAGCTGCGGAATCGCCCTGCCGCTGTTTCAAAAATTATTTCAGCGCGGCAATCTTTTGTATTGCGTGTCATAATTTCACAGGTCTTGCCCGTGGGATCAATCCGCGGCGTGCAGCCATAAAGCGCAAGAGTAATGGCATCCAGAATTGTAGTTTTGCCAGATCCCGTAGGACCGGCAATTAAGAATACCCCAAAATCGCTATAATCCCGATGAGTAAAATCTATATTCCATTCACCCGCGAGAGAATTTATATTTTTGAAAGAAACTTTAAGTATTCGCATGATTATTAATTCCCCTCGCGTTTTCTATTATTGTAAAGAACGAGCAATTCTTCAAAGGCTTCAGTCATTTTTTTTCGGTTTTCACCTTCATAGCCTTTTTGATCCAGACAAAGGGCAAAAATGTCTTCCGGCTTAAAATCCTGCAGATTTCTCTCCATATTTTTTATGCCAAATCGCCCCTTATAGGGAGCGGGGTTGCAATGAAGAATCGCATAGGGCTCGTTTATAAGGGCCGCGGCTTCTTCCTCAAGATTGGTAAAACTATCCGAACCATCATGATTCAGTTCAAACCAGATCCCCTCTTCCGGATTTTCAGAAGGCTTATATAATTTTCTCACTTGCTCCAGCAGGGATTTCCGGCTGCCATTCAGTGCCATAAGGCGCTGGAAAACAGGTACGGCGCATATTTCAGTTTTTACCTTATGCCCGTCAAAATCCGCCAGTACAATGCTTTTAGTATAGCCAGTTTCATCAAAATGAAGGGGAATTGGCGATCCGGCATAACGTCTGGTCTCCAGTTTGCCTATTTTCATGGGGCGATGGATATGGCCAAGGGCAGCGTAATCAAAAATATCCTCAAACATATCCGCTTCCACTGCTCCCTGCCCGCCCGCGTAAAGCCTCTCCATGCTTTTGGAGACTGATGAATTGGCCGTATAAAGATGGCCTGTAACGATTATGGGAATATCTGTTTCGGAATATTTTTCACGGACAAATTGAGCCAGTCTGCGATAATATCCCGTAATCGCTTCTTTATAAGCCTCTTCCTTGTCCCTGTTATCCTCGCCGAATACCGCGGAACGGATGTCCTTTTCGCGCAGAAAGGGAATGGCGCAAATTACGGCTTCAGCGTTTCCTCCCGAATCTCTCAAAACCAGGATTTCGTCGTCTATATTATTGCCCACTGTGCCTGTGACAAATACATTAAAATTGGCCAGAAAATCCTTGGGAGCGGTTAAAAAAGCAGGCGAATCGTGATTACCCGCGGTGACTATAATATGCCTCGCTCCGGCCTGCGCCGCTTTTCGCAAAAAATCATAGTACAGCTTTTGCGCTCCCGTGTCAGGCAGGGAAGTATGAAAAACATCTCCGGCAATGATTACGGCGTTCACTCCCCGTTCTCTAATCAACGCCGCAAGCCAGTCAATAAATTTTTTAAATTCTTCTTCCCTGCTTCTTGAATAAAGCTTATGGCCCAAATGCCAGTCAGACGTATGCAATAATGTAAATTTTCCCACTTCAATCTCCAGCATTTATCCAGAATGTTTATTAAAATATACTAAAATATCCCTGACTGGCATGTAAAGAAAGGTCTAGCACCAATCCCCTTCCAGGCGATCCTCATCTGTGAGCTGGCGAATCACGCGGCAGGGATTTCCAAACGCCAGGCATTTGGGAGGAATATCGCGGGTAACAATGCTCCCTGCGCCAATCACTGTTCCCTCCCCAATGGTCACACCAGCGCACACCGTGACCGAAGAAGCAATCCAGCAATTATTTTCAATTGTTATGGGTTTTCCATATTCAAGGACATATAGGCTGCCATCCGGTTTTTTGCGCAAGTTTCTTTCATCAGGCAGCAAGGGGTGCACGGGAGTGGATAAAACGACATTTGTCCCAAAAAGCACGTTATCGCCAATGTGGACAGGACAAACATCCAGGCAGGTAAAATTGAAGTTCGCGAACACGTTTTCTCCAAAAGTGGTAAAACAGCCGTAATCAAAATAAATTGGACCGCGTAAATCAGGAAGATGATGCGAAGCGGGAAATAATTCTTTTAAAATATTTCTTTTTAACTCGGGTTTATCATCTCCTGTAAAATTATATAAACGAATCAGCTTTGCGGCATTATTTCTTAAGGCGATTAGTTCGGGATCTATAGGATTATACAGGTTACCAGCCAGCATTTTTTCCTTTTCAGTCATGTTTCATCCTTTTTCTAATTTTTATAAAAATATTAATAATAGGATATAATAGACATGTTTTTGACAAAAGGCTTATTAAAACAAAAAAGCCGCCAATTATTTGACGGCATCTTGTTTATTTTTCATGACATTTCCGAATATATTTTAACGCAGTTTTACTGCACGTAAGTGGGGATATTGAGAAAAACATCTCTTGTAAAAGTGGTTATACGTTCTATAAGCCAGGGCAAAGCAATCAGAAGGGCCAGGAACATTGAAAGAATTTTGGGAATAAAAGTAAGGGTCTGTTCCTGGATCTGGGTTGCCGCCTGGATAATGCTTACAACTACGCCAACGCTCAAGCCTACCCCAAGCATGGGGAGGGCCATCATCAGACAGAGTTCAATGGCAGAACGACCAAAACCAATTACGAAATCAGGACTCATTGTCCACTCCTTTTATAGTAAAAAGCTATTGACCAGGGATCCCACCAGCAGATTCCAGCCATCCACCATGACAAAAAGCAGAAGCTTGAAAGGCATGGAAACCATCATGGGCGGTAACATCATCATACCCATTGCAAGAAGTACGCTAGAAATTACCATATCCAGGACTAGAAAGGGGATATAAATCAAAAAGCCTATTGTAAAAGCTGTTTTCAGTTCGCTTATGACATAAGCGGCAGCCAGCATCATGGTTGGAACTTCTTCCTTGTTACGCGGCGGCTCCATTCTGGAGATGGAGTAAAATATTGATATATCCTTTTCGCGCGTATGCTTGAACATAAAGGCTCTTAAGGGCTCCTGAGCCCTGTCCAGAGCCACCCTGTAGTCAATCTGTTCGTTCAGATATGGCTGCAAGGCCTCGTCATTTATCTGGCGACCTACCGGAAACATGATGACTACCGTCATAAAAATGGCAAGGCTGGCCAGAATCTGGGTGGGGGGCAATTGCTGAACCCCCATCGCCTGTCTTAAGAAGCTGAAAACTATGATTATACGGGTAAAGCTGGTAACAGTGAGCATAATTGCCGGAGCAATTGACAGTATGGTGAGGAGGAAAAGAATTTCCAACAATGTCGATACCTTGGCAGGTTCGGCATCGCCGCCTGACAAAGTTAGGGACATTGACGGGAAAGTCAGATCCTGGGCTGCCCAGACCAGGTCAGGAAGGAGAATTGTCAGGGCCAGAATTATGGCCGGTATCCTGAATATTCTCCATGATGTCCTGAAATTTATTGGCTGGCCGCTCATAATCCGCGTTTCCCTCCGTGATCAGGCTTATTTGATGCTCTGTCACTCCCAGCAGTAATCTTTTATTCAAGAATCGTACCACCATAAGGCCTTTTTTAGGTCCAAGCGGCATCTGGGCTTCCATTATTAAAGCATCTTTGGGCAGCGCCCCCGGGCGGGGAATAAAATTTAATTTTCCGTATTTTCGTATGCACCAGACTGCAAACCAGAGAACAGCCAGCAGAATACACAGGATACCAAGAGCCTGAAAATACCCTCCCCAGGTAAAGGCGCTTTGAGTCATTTCCGGGCTTGAGGCTATGTTTCTGCCCACATTTGCCGCGCTCTCAAAAGTTTTATCGCTTGCAAGGGTTATCGCGTCGGATAAAACGGTTCCGGCTTCGTTGAAAGCCTCGCGGGCGGTATCGGCTACCTGCCGGACAGTTTCCTCAATACCCTGACCTGAAAGGGAATCCATATTGGCTTGAGTCTGGGTATCCGCTATCCCCCGCACACTATGACCGGAGAGACCGCTCTCGCGGGCTATATCTTCAGACAAATCAGCCAAGCTGTTTTACCCTTTCTATGGGACTTATTATATCTGTAAGCCGCACTCCGAACTTTTCATTAATTACAACTGCTTCGCCACGAGCGACCAATTTGCCATTAACATAAATCTCAAGAGGTTCACCCGCGAGCTTGTTTAACTCCACTACCGAACCTTGTCCCAGCTGAAGCAATTCATTAATTAAAAGCCGAGTCCGTCCCAGCTCCGCGGATACGTCAAGCGGAATATCGAGAATGAAATCCAGCTCGCGTTTCAGGTTTTTATCCCGCTGCTGCTTGGACATATCGGTCATATCCTGAAAATGCGCATCGGTAGCCTGGGCGCCATATGAACCACCTTCAGCATTGGTTCCCGCGCCTGAAGCCGCGCTGCCAAAAGTGGCAGGCCCCCTGCCCTCTTCTTCCCTGGCTACTTCTTCCGCCCACTGCGCGGCCAAAGCTTCCTCGTCCATTCCCGAGTCTTTCTTTTTCGCTTCCGCAGCCGCGGCTTCTTCAGCCTCCAGTTCCGCTACCCACTGTGCGGCCAACGCATCCTGATCTTCATCTTGTGACATAATACAGATCTCCGCTTTTCCTGATGATTTGAAAATTGTTTAATTTTTAAAGAAGGCTTATCAAAAAATCTTAAGCGTCAATCAACTACAAAATCTGTAAAATAAACCCGTATAACCCTTTGAGCGCCAAGTATTTGATTAATTCTGCCCGCGATTTCAGCCTTAAGCAGAACTTTCCCATCTGGAGAAGCAATTTCTCCATAGCTTTTGCCTGCCAAAAGCATGATTATCGCGTCTCTTATACGGGCGTTATTTTCCTTGAGCTGACTGGCGACATCAGAATTAACCTCAACTTCCAGACCAAGCTTTAAGTAGCGCCTGCCTCCCGGTTCCTGCAAATTAACCACGATAGACGGCAGGGGTAGCACATGGCCAACGCTTCTTGGCAATGGAGTTTGACGCTCTATGCGTGCTGATGGGGACGGAGCGCCGCCCTCCTGGGGAGCATTTGCCGCTTCTGTCCTTGCGGGTGGTTCTGGCGGAGAGGATTCGACAGTTTCATTTTCCACCCCTGGAGTCCTCATATATAACCACCAGTAGGCGCCACCGCCCGCCGCAGCCAAAGTCATCAACAAGATAGTAAAAATTATTATGAGCTTCTTGGCTCTTGACTTCTTTCGTGGCTTTTCAGCCTGTCCCTCTGGTAATGCAGCTTCTTTTTCCTTGGAATCCCTTGCCGCCATTTATAAAATCTCCATTATATGAATAATTCCCGCAAGCTGACGTGTTTTTTACGCAAATTAACGCCCTGACCGGCATTATGCGCCGCTTTCCTCAACTTTCAGGCTCCACTTAAAACATTTATTGACTGTTTTGGGTGATAACAGCTTTTACCCGCCGGGAGCGCTCCAAGTCCTTGGGAGAAAAAGCGCCAGGAACTGTCCGGCCCCCCGGACCCCTTTTTCAAAAACTATCATCATTATTGACGTGGCTTATGGCAAAATTCAGCTTTTATTATAAATTATAGCCTTGTTTTCCATTAACAGATGATTGTGACAGAGCCAAACCCAATTATATTTCCACGATAAAATTCCTGATTTGATATAGCCATATCCTATCAGAATACTTTCCTTGCCGGTCTTTGACCAAAAATATTTGTTCCTATTCGTACAATAGTCGCGCCTTCTTCAATGGCGGCCACAAAATCTCCGCTCATTCCCATAGAAAGATGTGGCATGGAGCGTCCCGCCATCTGATTTATTTTTTCCCTTAAATTATATAATTGTGCAAAATAGGGTCTGGCCGCCTCGCCGCTGTCAAAAACGGGGGGAAGACACATAAGTCCCTGCAGTTTGAGATGGGGGCAGGAAGTTTCAACATGTTCGACAAGCTGAAAAAGATCCCCAACTCTCACTCCAGACTTCTGGTCTTCGTCCGCGATATTAACTTCTATAAGTACCTTTTGATCCAGATCCCGGCTGGCGAGATTTTTTTCCATTATATCCGCAAGTTTCACAGAATCAAGAGTATGCACCAGAGAAAAACTGCCGGCTACGGTAGACGCCTTTCTGCTTTGGATGTGACCAATCATATGCCAGCGCAATGTTTTCAGATCTTCCAGAAGCTTTTGTTTATGCGTGGCTTCCTGAACATAATTTTCCCCAAAATCAAGCTGGCCCATATCCGCGACGACACCGATGGCTTCAGGAGAGTGAAACTTGGAAACGGCCACAAGCGTTATATCTTCCCTCTTCCGGCCAGCATTTTGACAGGCCGCGTCCAAATCCTCAATGGTCTTGGCATAGTTCTGGGCAAGCTGACTGGAAGACGACACTTATTCTCCCTGATTGGTCTGGTCCAGTTCCCTTACAAAGGCGGGATCATCCATCCAGTCTTCCCTGACTTTTACCCATAATTCGAGGTGAACCCGCGTTTCCAGAAGTTCTTCAATGTCCTTGCGGGCTTCCATACCGATTTCCTTTATGCCTTCGCCATTTTTTCCTATAATCATGGCCTTGTAGGAAGGTCTGGCGACATAGATAGCGGCATGGATTACGGTCAGATTTCTTTCGGGACTCTCTTCCCATTTTTCAATTTCAACAGCCACTCCATAAGGAGCTTCCTGTCTCAAATGCAGGAAAAGCTTTTCCCTTATTATTTCCGCGACCATAAAGCGCACAGGCGCGGTTGAAATTTGATCTTCAGGAAAGATGGGCGGCGCGATGGGAAGTTTGGATTCAATTATAAGTTTTAATCCTTCCAGTCCATCCCTGCTTTTGGCGGAAACAGGATAAATTTCCGCTCTGGGCCACAATTCTCCAATTTTGGTAAGAAGGGGCAAAAGTTTACTCTTGTCGGCAAAGAGGTCAATTTTATTGGGTACCACAATAAGTGGCCTCTTGTCTTCAGCCAGGGCGTCCGCCAGAGCCACAAGATCGCGCTCCAGATATTCCGGATGATTAATATACAGCTGGGCGTCCAGAACCAGCATATTGACATTGGCCTGGGCCAAACTTTGCCAGACAGCCTGACTCATGGTCTTGTTAAGATGGCCTCTCATTTTGGTGATGCCGGGAGTATCCATAAAAATAATCTGGGCATCCTCGTCAGTAAGAATTCCAACAATCTGATTGCGAGTAGTTTGAGGCCTGGGCGTTACGATTGTCACTTTCTGGCCCAAAAGGGAATTGAGAAGAGTTGACTTTCCGGCATTGGGAGGGCCCATCAAGGCTACCCAACCGCAATGAAAATCAGAATTATCGCCCGTTAAATTTTCACTCATTATTTACCATCCATATTTTTAAGGGTGAGTCATTGCGACCCACCCAAAATTTATAAAACAGGAAGATGATTAAGCCCTGTCCTGCAAGGCAGCCACTGAAGGAAGAATTTTGCCTTCCAAAAGTTCCAGAGACGCTCCGCCGCCTGTGGAAATATAACCCATTTTATCCGCCAGACCGTAGCTTTCCACTGCGGATACGCTATCTCCCCCGCCGACAACGACAAAAGCGCCGGACTTGACCAAAAATTCGGCCAACTCCCTTGTTCCCTTGCCAAAAGGTTCAGTTTCAAAAGCACCAACCGGTCCATTCCAGACAACCGTCCTGGCAGGAGTGAGAATCTTTTCATAAAGCTTAACAGTTTCAGGCCCGATATCAAGAATCATTTCATCGGCAGGAACCTGATCAACAGGATGGACGCTCACTTTCTGTCCCGGCGCCAGCTCTTTTGCGGTCACCACGTCAACTGGCAAGGGCAGTTGTTTTCCCTCTGCCTTTGCGGTCTCCATGATCTTTTTGGCTTCTGGAATCAAATCCGGTTCGTAGAGGGATTTTCCCACATTAAAGCCAGCGGCTGCAAGGAATGTATTCGCGATTCCACCGCCAACAATAAGAATATCAACTTTTTTCAGCAAATTATCCAGCAAGCCAAGCTTGGTTGAAACTTTTGACCCGCCTATGATTGCGGCCAGAGGCCGTTCTGGATTATCAAGCACCTTTGCAAAGGCGTCAAGCTCCGCTTCCATAAGAGGACCTGCCGCCGCTATCCTGGCCTTGCGGACCGCGCCTTCTGTTGAAGCATGGGCACGATGGGCCGCGCCAAAAGCATCCATTATATATACTTCGCCAAGATCCGCCAGTTTTTGGGCAAGAGCGGGGTCGTTCTTTTTCTCACCCTTAAAAAAGCGGATATTTTCAACCAGCGCAACCTGACCAGGAGCGGGTTTGGCGTTTTCAATATCTTCGGCAACTGTGACCTGTTCACCCAAAAGCTGACCCAAATGGGCGGCAACAGGTTTCAGGGAAAATTTTTCTTCAAACTCCCCTTCTGTAGGACGACCGAGATGGGAAAGAACTATCACAGCCGCGCCCTTATCAAGAGCCATTTTTATGGTCGGCAGTGCCGCCCTTATTCTCTTGTCGTTGGTAATCTTGCCATCCTTCATGGGGACATTAAGATCTTCCCGAATTACCACGGTTTTGCCCTTTACATCCAGATCTTTCAAGCTTTTAATAGCCATAGCGAACTCCCTGAATTCCTAATTTATTTTTTCAGCAGTTTTTCTGCCCGCTGAACTATATTATCCACAGTGAAACCAAATTTATCAAACAGAAGTTTTCCTGGCGCGGAAGAACCAAAATAATTTATTCCAACAACTTCGCCATCCAGCCCCACATATTTGCGCCACAGATCCGGAGAGGAAGCCTCAATTGCCAAACGGCAAGTCACGTTGTCAGGCAGAACACTTTTGCGCCATTCTTCTGGTTGAGCGTCAAACACCTCTGTGCATGGCATTGAAACCACCCTGCAGGCATATCCTTTCTGGGCAAGGATAGCGGCCGCGTCAACAGCAAGGAAAGTTTCCGATCCTGTGCCTATCAAAATTATATCCGGCTTGCCCGGGCAATCCCTGAGAATATAGCCTCCCCGCATAATGGCTTCAATTTGTTCGCCCGTGCGATCAATCTGTGGCAAGCCCTGTCTTGAAAGAATCAGACAAGCCGGTCTGGCCGGAGATTGTAGAACATAAATCCAGGCCTGCGCCGTTTCAATCGCATCGCAAGGCCGCCACAACAACAAATTGGGCAGCAGCCTGAACATGGGGATTTGTTCTATTGGCTGGTGAGTCGGTCCGTCTTCACCCACTCCAATTGAATCGTGAGTCATAATCCAGATTACCCTCAGGGACATGAGGGCAGAAAGACGAATCGCGTTTTTAGCCTGATCCGAAAAAGAAAGAAATGTTCCCGCATATGGAACAAAACCGCCGTGAAGCGCGAGGCCGTTCATTATCGCGCCCATTGCAAATTCGCGTACCCCATAAAAAAGATAATTTCCCATATGGGTATCCGGATTATATGGAATTGAAGCCGCGACTTCCGTTCCTACCGAACTGGAAAGATCGGCTGAACCACCGATAAGGGCGGGGTAGTCCGGAACAAGTTGTTCAAGGCAAATCCTGGAAGAAACCCGCGTAGCCTGCAATCCGGTAACTTTTTCAGCCTGTGCGCGCAATGACTCGCAAATATTTTGCCAGTTTTCAGGGAGCGCGTCAGAAATCCTGCGTGTAAATTCCCTGGCGAGATCGGGATAACTTTGACTATAGTATTGCCATTTGGCATCCCAGTCCTCTTGAAGATTCCGGCCTTTTTCAATCGCGCTCCACTCGGCCCTAATCTCTGAAGGAATTTCAAAAGCGGGATAATTGCACCCGAGGAATATTTTGGTTTGAGCGGTTGCCTCCTCTCCGAGAGGAGCGCCATGGCTGGCGGCTGAATCCTTTTTTGGAGATCCATATCCAATATGAGTGGAGCAGATAATCAGGGTCGGCTTTTCCTTGTCTCCCCGCGCTTCTTTTATGGCCGCTTCTATTGCTTCCGGATCATGGCCATTAATAGGTCCAATTACCTGCCAGCTATAAGCTTTATATCGCAAGGCGACATCTTCATTAAACCATGCCCCGATCTTGCCGTCTATGGATATTCCATTTGAATCATATAGAACAATAAGTTTCCCAAGTTTCCATGTTCCTGCAAGAGAACAGGCTTCATGGGAAACACCTTCCATAAGGTCGCCATCTCCGCAAAAGACATAGGTGTAGTGATTTACAATTTCACAATCTGGCTTATTAAATTCCGAAGCAAGTATTGCTTCTGCCAGTGCGACGCCAACAGCGGAAGCTATCCCCTGACCCAAGGGGCCCGTAGTCATTTCTACCCCTGGCGTAATCCCTCGCTCGGGGTGGCCTGGCGTTCTGGAAGACCATTGGCGAAAATTTTTTATTTCTTCCAAATCCAGATCATATCCGCTCAAATACAGGATGGCATAGAGGAGCATGGAAGCGTGGCCATTTGAGAGTATGAAGCGATCCCTGTCGGGCCAGTTCGGATTGGCCGGATTATGCCTGAAGAATCGTCTCCATAAAACTTCAGCCATGTCAGCCATACCCAGGGGCGCGCCCGGATGGCCGGATTTGGCGCGTTCGATAGCGTCCATGGACAGCGCTCTAACAGCATTGGCACATTCTCGATGAGTAGGCATTGTCTCCCCTTTTTTAAGCGTCCGTATGTCTCCAGGTCAGAAGATTTTTCAAGGCGACGGCTTTCCGTCCCTTATGAGTTATATCAAGCGCCCTTTCAAAAGCTTTACAGGCTGCCGCATAATCTCCCTGTCCAAAAAAGGCGGAACCGGACACCAGAACATCCGCTCCGGCCTCCACCAGTCTGGACGCGTTTTTAAGAGAAACTCCGCCGTCCACTTCAATAGCAATGTCCGGATAATGGTAATGTTCCAGAAAAAGTCTGCATTCTTCCACTTTTTCAAGCGTTTGGGGTATAAAATCCTGTCCTGAAAACCCTGGATTAACTCCCATGATCAGAATCAAATCGATCTCGGGCAAAAGCCAGCGCAATCTTTCAATGTTTGTGGCAGGATTCAGGGATATGCCTGCCCTCATGCCAAGCTTGCGGATTTCAGAAAGAGTCTTTTGGGCATGAAGCAAGGCTTCAAGATGAACAACACACAGATCGACTCCAGCCTTGGCAATGGCCTGCAAGTGGATGTCCGGATTGACAATCATAAGATGGGCGTCAAAAAACAGAGGGCTTGATTTGCGAAGCGCATGAATAAAAGGCGCGCCAAAGGTGATGTTGGGGACAAATACGCCATCCATGACATCAAGATGAATCCAGGTGATACCCGTATTCCTGACGGCATCCAGTTCCGCTTTCGCGTCAGACAGATCCGCGGAAAGAAGGGAAGGCGCAAGAACCGCTTTCATTGGCCCATACGCGCGGACAAAAGTTTTTGAATAGCTACCAGTTCCCGTTCAAGCATATTAATAAAAGAAGAATCCGGAGTTTTGTCTATATTTTTGCCCTTTTCATTATCCAGAATTTTTCTCGCCCCCTCAATAGTCATGCCTTTTTCATAAAGCAGGACCTGAATCTGGCGGAGCAAGGCAATATGATTTTCAGTATATCTGCGTTGGCCTTTCCCTGTCCGTATTGAGGCAATCTGGGGAAACTCATCTTCCCAGTAACGCAACGCGCTTGTATTCAGGTTTAAAAGAGCCGCCACTTCGCCAATTCGATATGTCCTTTCTTCATCCATGCTCAAAAACTCCATGAAGGGGTCTTTGTCAAGCGACATAAATACTGGTCTTTAAACATGGGACACAGAACTGTCCGCCACCAGGATGCCTAAATTTTTACATTCAATTCCTTATTAAGGAAGTTTGCCACTTTTTCCCTCTCCCTGTCCACCTCACTATCCTTGAGGGTCCGGTCAGGGTGACGGAAAGTCAGGCGGAATGTCAAGTTTCTTTCCCCGCCGGTTTCAGGAAAATAGCAGTCAACAAGCGCCGCGCCTTCAAGGAAAGGAATATTTAAAACAAATATTTTTTCAAGAATATCGGCTATTTTTATATCATCTCCGGCTGCTATTGTCATATCCCTGCGAATGGGAGGATAGACGGAAAGAGCCTCAAAGGTTCTTTTTGCGAACGCGTTTAATTTTTGCAGGATTTCCATGTCCAGTTCGGCCAGCCAGACGTCCTTCCTGGCATTGTAGGCGTCCGCGATATCCGGTTTAACCCGTCCGGCAAAGCCTGCGATCTTGCCTTCAATGCTCACTTCCACACAGGGAGACAGGAATGGGTGATCCTTTTTGGGCGACCAGGAGATTTTGTCAAGATGCAAAAAATTAAACAGGTTTTCTATAAGACCCTTGATATCGGAATAATCAAAATCCCTGTTTTCATGCGGCCATCTGGACTCATTGCTTAAGCCTGAAAGAATAATTCCGAACAAGGGAAGTTCCCTTACTCCGGTCTCCTCATCCTTTTCTTCAAAAAAGGCGGAAGCCACTTCAAAGATCTTTATGCTTTGAGCGCCAAACGCGAGATTATTTGATAAATCCTGCAGTAAACCAGGAGCAAGGCTGCTTCTTAAAACATTCTGATCTTCCGAAAGCGGATTAAATATGCCAATCCTTTTTTCTTCAGGTAATGAAAGGCGGTTCAAATCTTCCTGACCGACAAAGCTGTAGTTAATCGCTTCATTAAGCCCAAGTCCGGCTGCCCAATGTTTAACAGACTGCCGGAACATATACGCGGGATCGTCGGAAAGACTATCATTCAAGGTTCTTCTTACCGGAGGAAGGGAGGGAGGAATCTTGTCAATTCCATAAACCCTGCCGACTTCTTCAACGAGATCGGCAGATCTGGTTAAATCTGGACGCCAGGAAGGCTGGATCACATTCCAGTCATCCCCGGCGCCCTCCTCGACAGAGCATCCCAGGGAAGAAAGCGTCGTTTTGTGAAAATTTTCAGAAAGATCAAGTCCCAGAACCTTATTGCTTCTGGAAGGTTTATAGGAAATTTTCTCAGGAACAAAGGGTCGAGGCTCAACCTTGCTTAAGCCTTTCAGAACCTGTCCGCCACCCAGGGAAGCGATAAGACTGCTTGCGCGATCAAGCGCCCTTACAGTTCCCAGCTGATCAATTCCCCTTTCAAAACGGTATGACGCTTCAGAACTCAAACCCAGCCTTCTCGAGGTTTTTCTTATTGTCTGAGGTCTGAAAACAGCGCTTTCCAGAAAAACATTCCTGCTCGAGGAATCAATTTCGGTATTTAAACCGCCCATTACACCGGCAAGGCCAATGACTCGTTCCGCATCGCAAATACACAAGTCATCTTCTGTCAGATGTCTTTCCTTGCCATCCAGGGTTGTAAAGATCTCACCTTTTTTCCCGGATCGGACATTGATTTGCCTACCTTTCAATTTATCCAGATCAAAAGAATGCAGAGGCTGTCCCATCTCCATCAGTATATAATTTGTAACATCAACAATATTGGAGACAGGCCTTACGCCGGCGGCCAGCAAGCGATACCTGAGGGACATGGGGGATTGTTTCACAGTGATATTGGAAATAATCCTGCCACTGTAAAGCCAGCATAAATCCGGATTTTCTATTTGAATGGGAACAATATTTTCAGTTCCCGACAAATCAAGGGGAGCATCAGGCATTTTTAAAGGTAAATTCCATATCTGGGCGGTTTCTCTGGCGATTCCCAGAATGGAAAGGCAATCCGCGCGGTTGGGCGTTATGGAAATATCCAGCACTTCAGTTTCCATTGAAAGCGCATCGGTAATTTTTTTTCCAATTTCCGCGCTTTCAGGCAGAACCATAATTCCGGAATGATCATCGCTCAAGCCAAGCTCCCTTTCTGAACAAATCATTCCATGAGAAGGCTGACCACGAAGCTTTGCTTTCTTTATGACTGTTCCATCCGGTAATTTGCACCCTGGAGGAGCGACAGCCACTTTCTGACCCGCGGCGACATTTGGAGCCCCGCATACTATGCCCACGAGTTCTCCCTGACCCAAATCCACCTTGCAGCAGTGAAGGTGATTGGAATCAGGGTGCGGCACGCACTGTACAACATGCCCGACAATTATTCCATCCAGGCTGGAAAAGGGATTTATTATTTCTTCCAGCTCAAGGCCGCGCATGGTCAATTTATCGCCCAATTCCTGGGCAGTACCTTCATAAGGAGTAAATTCTCTTAACCAGCCAAGGGGAACAAGCATACGGATTTTCCGATTTTAAATATTATTGGCGATAAGTATAAAAGATGCCCTAAAATTATCTGAACAGGTTATTAAAATTTCCAAAGGGGAGAAGATCTGGCCGGATCAGGAAGCGGGCGGCTTTTCTCCTGCTCTACAGAATGTCCCTGTATTTCCATACGGCGACGAACAATCTTTTTTTCTTCCGGGCGGCTGTCATCCAGGCTATTCCCATACGCATCCGTATAACCCCTTCCTCCTGAAGGAGTTTGTCCAATGGATCTTCCTGGAATATTTTCCAGATGCCGCGGCCCGCCAGGGGGCTCCATGCCGCTATGTCTTGGACTGAAAGCGGAGCGCGAATACAAATTTGCCGGTATCAATACAAACAATAGCAGCAGGGAGAAAATAAAAGTATTTTTACAGATTTGCCTGTCTGCCAAACTGCGCCAGAAAACGTATGTCATTTTGAAAAAACATCCGCAAATCATTTATGCCATATTTAAGCATTGCCACCCTTTCAACCCCAAGCCCAAAAGCGAAGCCACTTAATTCGGGATCATCATATCCTACCGCTTCAAAAACAGCGGGATCCACCATCCCCGAACCCAGGATTTCCACCCAGCCTGTCGTTTTGCAGACCCTGCATGGCTCATTTTCCAGATGTCCCGCTCCATGACAAAGAACGCAGGAAATATCAACCTCAACAGATGGTTCAGTAAACGGGAAAAAGCTGGGTCTGAAACGGACTCTTGTAGCGTCTCCAAATACCGAACGTACAAATGCGGAAAGTATTCCCCGCAAATCTCCCAGACTTATGCCATATCCCACCATTAGACCCTCGATCTGATGAAACATGGGCGTATGGGTAAGATCCGAGTCGCGTCTATAAACCTTGCCCGGGGCGATAATCGCCAGGGGAGGTTTACGCTTCAGCATGGTTCGCACCTGTACGGGAGAAGTATGAGTCCGCAAAAGAGTCTGGCTATCTATATACAAAGTATCCTGCATATCCCTTGCGGGATGCTCGGGAGGCATATTGAGAAATTCAAAATTGAAACGATCTATTTCCACTTCCGGGCCCTGCACAATATCAAAACCCAGTCTGGTAAAAACAGAGCATATTTCCTCGGTAATCAGGGTGACAGGGTGCAGACTCCCTTCCCAGTAGGATCTGCCAGGCATTGAATAATCAAAGGCCTTTAGCTTCTTTTCTTCCTTTTCTTTTTCAAGCAAGTCTATCCTTTCCTGAATAAGCTCGCCGCATTTCTGTTTGACCTGATTTGCGAGCTGCCCCGCTTCTGATCGTTCCTCTTTTGGCAAATCGGGCAAATGAGCCATAATCCTGGCAATTTTGCCTTTTCTGCCAAGAAACTCAACCCTTAATCCTTCCATGGATTCCAGCGTTGAAATCTTTGAAAGGGCTTCTTCCAGCGAAGGAATCATCCCTTTCAGTTCTTCCTTAAGATCCATTTATATCCAACCCTGTCTGGAAGATGAATTTTTTAAATCCTGTCTGCTTTGTCTATTGGGCAGGGACAGGTTTCGCGGCCGTTTCCCGGGAAAGAGCTTCAGACGCTTTTTGTACCAGCGCCTTGAAATCTTCTTTCTGTTCAATGGCCATATTGGCCAGAACCTTGCGATTTAAATCAATGCCGGCCAATTTCAGCCCGTGCATAAAACGATTATAATTCAAGCCGCCCTCGCGGACTCCCGCGTTTATTCTCATAATCCATAATGTGCGCATATCACGTTTTCTTTGCTTGCGTCCATAAAACGCGTTTGACCAGGCCCTTTCCACAGCCTCCCTGGCGGTACGGTACAGGCGATGGCGGGCGCCGCGATAGCCTTTGGCCAAATCCAGAAATTTCTTATGTCTTCTATGAGTTGTAACTCCTCTCTTGACGCGCATTGCGTTCCCTCCTTTTCCCGATCAAGGCGGAGGATTGCCCGCCGGGATGATATACAATCCTGGAATGATTTTTTCTTTATATAGCTCAGGATTTTAAATAACAAATATTTTTCCAGACAAAAACCGCCTTGTTAGCCGTTGGGAAGCATACGGCGAACGGCCTTCTCATTTGTCTTGTCAACCAGGGTTATCTGGCCCAGGCGCATCTTGCGCCCGGGAGCCTTTTTTGTGAGTATATGGCGCAGATTCTGCCTTCTGCGTCTAAATTTTCCGGAGCCTGTCTGCTCGAAACGCTTGGCGGCAGACCGCCTTGTCTTAATTTTTGGCATTGTTTTCTCCTTGACTTTTAATCCGGTAAAGCCTTTATACAAACTTTTTAAATCTTTCCTTACGACAATCAAGTATGAACGCTAACGACTTTTGGGCACAAGAAGCATTTGCAATGTGCGTCCTTCAGCCCGGGGCTCCTGTTCAAGTTTTGCCACATCCGCCAAATCCTGAACCATGCGTTCCAGAATGGCGGTGCCCCTGTCCTTGTGGATAATCTCCCTGCCCCGAAAAAAAACTGTTACCTTGCAGCGATCGCCGTCTTCCAGAAAACGCCGGATATGCCTTAATTTTGTTTCATAATCATGGTCATCAGTTTTGGGACGAACTTTAATCTCTTTTATCTGTATTACACTTTGCCGCTTTCTGGCGTCCGCCTTTTTTTTCTGCTGCTCATATTTATATTTTCCATAGTCCATAATGCGGCATACAGGAGGATCGGATGTGGCCGCCACCTCGACAAGATCCAGACCCGCTTCCCTGGCCAGATCCATGGCTTCATTTCTTGGCAGAATGCCAAGTTGATCTCCATCCGCTCCAATAACGCGAACTTCTCGCGCCCGAATCATCTCATTGCGCCGCACGCCATCCTGAGGCGTTTCCCGGCGCGTTCTTACATTAGGCGAAGCTATAACGCATACCTCCTTCTTTAAAGGGCAATTCTGCGGCCTCTTCAACCAGGCTGACTATTTCAGACAAGGATTTGGGACCCAGATTCTCACCATTGCGCAAACGCACAGACGGATTTCCTGTTTGCGCCTCCTTTTCTCCCATGATCAGCATATATGGAATTTTGGCCAGTTGAGCCTCGCGAACCTTAAAACCAAGCTTTTCATTGCGCAAGTCAGCCTGGGCGCGCAGCCCGCGTTCTTTAAGTTCCTTCAGCACTTTTTTGGCAGCGTCATTCGCGGCTTCTGTAACTGTGAGGATGCGAATTTGTTCGGGAGCAAGCCATATCGGCAAGGCGCCTGAATAATGCTCCAGAAGAATCCCTATAAAGCGCTCAACTGAACCCATAATGGCCCGGTGAACCATGACTGGCCGGCGTTTTTCTCCATCCTTGTCAACATAGGTCAGATCGAATCTTTCCGGCATGGTAAAATCAACCTGAATGGTGGAACATTGCCATTGTCTGCCAAGAGAATCAAGCAGACTGACGTCAATTTTTGGTCCATAAAAAGCGCCGTCTCCCTCATTTATCTCGTATGGAAGTCCAGCTTTTTCCACGGCCTTTATCAGGGCGTCAGTGGCCGTATTCCAGGCTTCGTCTGTTCCTATACTGTTACTTGGACGGGTCGAAATGGCGACCTTAAACTGAAAGTCAAAGAGTTTCATCAAATCATGAATTAAATTAATGACATCCAGAATTTCGCCCTCAAGCTGATCTGGTGTACAGAGAATATGCGCGTCATCCTGGGTAAATTGACGGACTCTTAAAAGACCGTGTAAAACTCCGCTTTTCTCGTGCCTGTGAACAACTCCCAGTTCAAAATAACGTTGCGGCAAGTCCCTGTAACTATGCAGATCGCGCTGGTACATAAGCATATGACCTATGCAGTTCATGGGCTTTATGCCATACTGGTCTTCTTCTATCTGGGTAAAATACATATTTTCCCGATAGTGATCATAGTGGCCCGATGTCTGCCAGGCCTCGACCCGTAAAAGCTGCGGTCCCTGCACTATGTCATATCCGCGTTTTAAATGCTCCCTTTTCCAGAAATCCTCAAGGATCGTTCTGACAAGCATGCCTTTGGGCAGCCAGAAAACCATTCCGGGCGCGATTTTTTCTTCAAAATGAAACAGATCAAGTTCCTTACCCAATTTACGATGATCCCGTTTTTTCGCTTCCTCCAACTGGCGCAGGTATACATCCAGACTTTTTTTATCGGCAAAGGCGGTGCCGTAAATTCTCGATAGCATCCTGTTTTTTTCATCGCCTCGCCAGTAAGCGCCAGCTACAGACAGCAAATGGGAATTTCTGGTAAAACTGGTATCCGGCACATGCGGTCCGCGACAGAGATCGACAAAATCATCACAAATATATAAACCTACTTCATCCGCTTCAATTGAATCCAGTAACTCTTCCTTATAAATCTCACCTCTTTGACGGAAAAAATCCCTTGCTTCCTTTTTTGGCGTAACTTTATGAACAAAAGGAATGGCTTCATCCGCAATGCGCGCCATTTCTTTTTCTATTGCCGCCAAATCATCTGAAGAAAACGGCTTGTCAACTTCAAAATCATAATAGAATCCATTTTCTATAGCCGGGCCAATTGCCACCCTGGCTTCAGGGAATAATTTTTTAACAGCGCAAGCCATTACATGAGCAGTCGAATGACGCAAAATGTCCAAACCTTCGGGAGAATCGGCAGAGATGGGCAAAAGCTCAACCGCCTGTTGCGGAACCGCGGAATCCAGATCAAGAAGTTCGCTTTTATCGCCCAGAATTGCCTTGACAGCGACAATATTTTTTAATTTCTTGCCGCTCAGAACCTGCTTTACCGCCTGTTTGCATGTTATCCCATCTTCCAGGGAATGTTCCTGGCCGTCAATAAGCACGTTCATGTCATTCTCCAGATTTTTATGAAATTCATCCTGTTACAATATCCGCATATCCGCTTTTCAGGCTAAAAATATACTGGAATCATGCGCTATCAATATGCCAATAAAAGAAATGGGGAGACCAGGCTCCCCATTTACTGCAAATTTAGCGATGCAGTCCGCCCCAATTATATTCAAGGCATATGCCCATTTATATTCTGGTAGGAACGAGCAGACTTGAACTGCTGACCTCTTCCGTGTCAAGGAAGCGCTCTAGCCACCTGAGCTACGCTCCTTTAAAAACCGAAAGGAATTCAAACACGTTTCTGATTATTAGTCAAGATTTTTTTACTCCCATCGGAATTAATAATTTTTGTTATCATTTTGCGCCAGAATCAACTCGACTTCATCCACACTTAAACCGGCGTTACGGGCAATCTGGCGAGGGGTCAAACCTTTTCTGCGACCATTTAATATTATTTCCCGCGAAAACTGCGGAGACCGCGCAATACCCTCCGCCTGTTCCATAAGCCGTCTTAATTCTGTTACGCGAGCTTCAAGCTTGCTGTCAAGTTCCCTAAGCTCGGCCTGCCTCTGGGCAAACGTGCCCACAATATCCCTTTCCAGTCTGGCGTTCATTTCCAGCCTTGCAAGAATACTTTGCTGATTATCCTGCAAGGTGGTCATAAGACTTTGGGAACGCTTGAGGCGCATATAAAAAACAAGAGCGCCTGCCAAAATCAGCAATTCCAGCACTGAGCAGGTTATTATAAGTATAATAAAAATTGTTTCATTCATATTTTGACATTAAGCAAATTTCCCACAAAGGGAGTGGTAACAAGGATTTCTCCGGCTTCCTCATTATCGGCAACATTGGCTCTTTTTCTGCGCCTGCTGTAAGAAAACCTGTTTCCCCCCTCTTTTTTCGCATTAATAGCGGGGTTATCGGTCTTTTCCATCTTTTCTATTTTTTCGCGCTCCTGCCTAATCTGCTCTGCCGCCAGCATTCTGGTCATTGCCAGCGATGCCTGCGGAGCCACCATGGCAGCATTGGCTACATTTGTGGATAAACCGCTTTGCGCATACAAAACGGCCAGGGTAGTATCCACGCTCATATTGCCTCCCTGGTCATTGCAAAGTTTTATGAAAAAAACGCTGAATTAATCACCAGCTTAAATAGCTTTCAAAAACAATATCATCCAGCTTGCCCTGAGTCAGATAATCATTAAACACTGAAAGCAAATCCCGCTTAATCTCCGGCGCGTTCCTGGCATCAGCCAAAAAAGCGTTATCCTTGCTACGCAGGTAATAGTAAATGGCATCCCGCAGGGGCAAAAGCTGCTGCTGGACTTCCTTGTTGACCACCTGATCTTTTGATATTGCGGAAAATCTGCAAATCAGGAAGCCGGTTTTTCCATCCGGTCCTGTCGTGGGTACAATAAAGGGAGAAAACTCGCTTACTATTTCCTGATCCTCGGTGGGCGCCGGAGTCGAAGGGACCACTATCACTTCAGGTTCAGGAGCGGAAGGAGGAGCTGGGGGAGGGGCGCGAAAAAAAAACCACCATATCGCCACAGCTGCCAGGATCAGAATAATTCCGCCAATAAGAGCTGAAAGCAGAATAAGCTTTTTACGCCGTTTTCTTTTTTCTTCGTCTTCTGACCGATCTTCCAAATCATCGGGAACTTCAGTTTTGGCCGGCGTCTTTTCCTCTGTCTGTAAAAAAGGGGCGTCGTCCAGGTCAAGTTCCACTTTCTTGGCGGCAACAGGAGCAGTATCCCCGCCGGAAACCTCTATTTCCGGATTTTCAGTTTTGCTCTGAACCTGTTCAGCCACAATATCCCCTGCTCACACATAAAGATTAAATAATGAAATTCTGACGCGTAAGTTTACGGGAAAATTTTATCAATTTTCTGTTTCATGGTATCAGCAGTAAAAGGCTTGACTATATAATTTGAAACTTTTGCCTGAACCGCTTCAATGATATTTTCCTGCTGCGCTTCGGCTGTTACCATGAGGAAGGGAATATCGGCAAACTGTTCGCTGGAACGCACTTTCCGTAAAAGTTCTATGCCTGTCATTTTAGGCATATTCCAGTCTGAAACGATAAAGTCAATCTTTTCCCTGTTGAGAACATCCCAGGCAGTGGTGCCATCATCCGCCTCTACTACATTATTGAGGCCAATCTGGCGCAGAATATTTCTCACTATGCGTCTCATGGTGGAAAAATCATCTACAATAAGAACGCGCATATCTGGATCATAAGCCATTATTTTCTCCTGTTATTCAAAAGTCTGAACTATCTCCATATGTATTAAAAAAAATACGCCGCAATCTGCCGAGAGCTTGCGAATGCAGTTGAGAAACCCTGCCTTCAGTAATGCCCATCACTTCCGCGGTTTCCCTCATATTCAATTCTTCCGTGTAATATAAAGAGAGTACCAGCTTTTCTCTTGGCGTCAAGCGCGCAATCAGGGGGGCGAGCCTTTCGACAAGCTCCTGCATGGCGGTACTCAAGTATGGTTCTCCTCCCGTTTCCGGGCTATCCGCGCTCACATTATCCTGAATCGCGTCCAGAGAAAGCCAGAGCTGGTTTTGCAAAGCTTCAAGACCCTGGCGGATATCTTTCAGTTCAAAACCGGTCATTGCCTGCAATTCTTCTTCGGTAGCGGGCCGTCCCTGCTCGTGTTCAATGCTTCGCATAGCCTCGTCAATGGCCCGAACCCGTTGTCTCAAAGAGCGGGGAAACCAGTCAAGCCGACGTAATTCATCAAGCATCGCCCCGCGGATCCGGTTTTCGGCATATGTTTCAAATCTTATGCCCATTTGAGGACGAAACTTGCCCAAAGCTTCCATTAATCCGAGAGTTCCGGAACTAATTAATTCTCCCAACTCGACATTTTTGGGCAATTTGGCTTTTAAGCGCAGGGCTAAAAAACGGATTTTGGGGGCGTAGTGCCTTACAATTCTTTCTTGCCGGACGGGGGAAAAATCAGGCCAGGCAATATCGCCTGTTTCCAGCGCGTCCCACGGGCCAGCTTGAGCAGGAGAAGGATCGGAGGTAAAATTATCTATCGAATTTTGCATCTTGAACGCTTATTAAATTCATCCATTTAACATTGAGAATTAAATTATAAATAAAGCAGACTTTTTTGGTGACTAGCGGAAAAGCAGTTTTTTCCAGAAAAATTTAATGTTGCCGTCGGTTTCCTTGGGAACTTCCCAATTCGCTATTGTTTTGGCCAGCTGATTTACCGCCTTGCTGGCCTCACCATCCGGTTCTGCCAGACAAAATGGTTTTTGCTGAACAACAGATTTGCGCACATTGGGATCCCTTGGGATTACTCCTGCCAAATCAAGAGAAACGCCGCTCAAAAATCTGTCGCAAGCCTGATAAAGACAGCTAAAAATTTCCTTGGCCGCTTTCTGATCCTGGGCCATGTTTACGCAAACCTTAAAGTGTTCAACGCCATGAGTGAGCTTGAGGACTTTTATCAACGCGTAGGCGTCGGTCAGGGAAGTAGGTTCGGGAGTGAGAACGACAAGTCGCTCCTGTGACGCGAGATTAAAATAAAGGACATTGTCATTTATGCCCGCGCCCGTATCCACAATCAGATAATCAAGTTCGTCTTCCAGTTCGCCCATTGCCTCGAGAAGCTCAAGCTTCTGCCCGGTTGTGAGGGAGAGCATCTCGCTCATGCCGGAAGAGGCGGGGAGAATGGAAAAGCCATAAGGAGTTGGATAAAGTATTTCCTTTAAATTCGCTCCTTCATGGAAAAGATGGAAAAGGTTTTTTTGCGGCGTCAATCCCAGGATAACATCAACATTTGCCAAACCAAGATCAGCGTCAACAAGAGCGACTCTTTTGCCCATTGAAGCCAGAGATGTGGCAAGATTAACGGAAAGGTTGGTTTTGCCGACTCCGCCTTTACCGGAAGTAACCGAGAAAACTACTGGAAATGAGCCATCATTTGTTTTGTTCACTTCTTTTTCCATTGGTGCCGAACCGTATGATTACTTGATTTTTAAAATATGCCTTTACGCATGTCAAAGCGCTTTTAACATTCATTAAATATTTTCTGACTTATAAACATGTTCATAAAAATTTAAACGCTTCTGCCTTCTCCAAGCCTTTTTGCCGAGGTCCTTGCGGCATTTGCGGAAGCATTCTGAACATCCCCGGGAAGCTGGCGCTTGAAGATCAGTCGCCATACCAATGGTTCGGTCGCCGTCGCCAGGCTTTCTTTCAACTCCGGACCATAGGAAAGGGCGGATACTGGCAGGCGCGAATCATGAGCCACATTTACTATATTGCCGAAAGTTACGGCTTCATCAAGCTTGGTCCAGACAATGCTTGCAGGGCCGGAACCTTTATAACGTTTTATAAAATCCTGAATCTGCAAGGTTTCGTTGAATGGGGCAAGAGTAAGATGACAGGCGCCATTGATTTCGTCCAGACCCATGTCCGACTGCCATTCTTCCATGGTTTTTGTATGCGGCAAACCGGGGGAGTCAATGAATACCCTGTCGAATATATTTGTTGAAGCAATAGCCCTTTTCATCGCTTCCTTGTCAGGAACTTCAAGATAGGCAAAATTGGAAAGTTCAGCCCAGTGGCGTAGAACCAGGCGACCATTGCCACGCAAGCAATCGGCATTTATAAAAGCCATCCGCATATCCGGATCAGATTTTCGAAGCGACAGGGCGAAACGCAATCCTGTCGTCGTTTTTCCCGACCCATAGGGCCCTGTCAAAAACTGAACTCTTTGGGGCCAGTTTTCCACTCCATAGGCTTTTACCGGAACAATTCCCGCGAGGCATTCCAGCACGGAAGATCCCGGACTTGCCAGAAGGTTACGATATAGCTCAACAGCGACTCCATCCGATACGCCTTCCCTCTGCAGATATTCCAGCGCCACCCGCTGACGCGGAGTCAGTTTGTCAAGCTGAATGGCCGGCTTCATCAAGGCGAAAAGCTGATCCTTGATTCTCATCCATTCCCTGTGCCATTCGCCCCAGCCGCCAGGGGTTGAAGGCATATCCGCCGACCCCTCAAAAGATGGCTGGGCAGGCGCGGATACAGGATTATCCCTCTCAAGTCCGGCTGTTATTTCATGACAGACTACGCCGTTCTTCCGATAGGTGCGATTGCCCAGGATCACGGCATCCGGACCCATTTCGGCCTTCACCATTGCAAGCACTTCTTGCGAGGTAGCGCCGGTGAAAGTTTTAACCTGCATGATCCTTATCCTTTCTTTATCTTTATAGAGCCCGGCCTTGTTGCTTCTTAAAAATATGCAATATTAAGACCACTGTAAAAATTATCTTATTAAAAATTATTTTTCCTGCAAGATAATGCCATTACGGGAAAATCTTTCATATTTCAAGATCAGGGCTTTTGCCAAGACAGGCTGTTCCATTTGAAAGAATGGCCAGTTTATTGACCAGAAACTGAGTATTGGAAAGAGGGACATTAAGTAGAAATTCCGCTTTATCCTTATATATCTCTTCCAGAATATCAGTTTCCAGCTCTTTAAAAACCCTTTTTGCCGCATCCAGGTATTGATAATCAAAACGCGCCGACCATAATTCTCTCGGAACAAGCTCAATAACAGGCATATTTTCCAGATTAAGCCTGACAGAATCCTGATAAGCCCTGACAAGCCCCCCTGTTCCCAATTTTATACCCCCAAACCATCTGCTTGTAACCGTGCAAATTTGACCGATTCCGCTATGCAGGAGCATATTGAGCATGGGTTTACCCGCTGTTCCGTGCGGTTCCCCATCGTCAGAACAGCCGATTCTGGCGGTATTTCCCGGAGCTCCGGCCGCAAACGCCCAGCAATGATGAGAGGCGTCCGGTTCTTTTCGCTTCAGGTCCCAAACGTAGTCCCTAACGCTGTCCGCATTTTCACAATGGAAACTTCGTGTAATAAAAAGGCTTTTCCGGATTGTAAATTCCGTGCGCCAGGGATTATCCGCACCGGCCCGGGGCACATGATATCGCTGGAATATATTATCAGAACAGCTCATTCCCTGTATTTTAACAATTAGGCAATCCTTGGGCAATATAAAAATTCAGGGGTTTACGTTTTTTCAGTATTTGACATTGCCGCAAGTTCAGTAAAAAATAAACATGAGGGTCACATAATTCAGCATATGCAAAAGGAAATAAATGTGCGCGGTAAACTTGTTCCAGGACTTTCCAGAACAATAACTCACAAGGTTGAAAAGATTTATCTGGCTTCTTCCATTGGAAGCGGCCTTGTCAATGTATTCTCAACAGCCATGATGATCGCGTTTATGGAAGAAGCGGCGGTTGAAGCCGTTCAACCGTATCTACCTGCCGGATTTACCACCGTGGGCGTTCACGTTGATGTCTCCCATATATCCGCTACCCCGCAAGGAATGGAAGTAACTTGCAGCGCGACTCTTGAAGAAATTTCCAGTGACGGCCGAAAAATGACTTTCACAGTACAGGCATCCGACGCCCTGGGGAAAATCGGATTCGGGATTCATAAACGGGTCATGATTAATTGGGAAGAATTTGAAAAAAATACCTCAAAAAAATTAAATCCGGATTAATTGAATTAATTCGCAGGTCAAATTCGTGACAAAATTTATTTCCGCTCTTTCCTTGTTTCCCATACCGCGTTATTCCTTATATCCGCCGCAAGCCACTGCCCGGTCATCGACAGGCAAATCCTGTTCCCCTGAAAATCCGCGTTTTTACTCGTCTGCGCCTCAATGGCTATCACCTTTCTGAATCTGTCTTGAGGCTTAATCGCCTTTTTCCCCTGGATGGACAGGCTTAAGGCATCGCTTTCCCGTAGGGGTTCTCTTTTAATCAGGGGTTTTTCTTCATCTTTATAGTCTTCCCCATTGGCTTCGGCCAAAATCCTTGCAAAATCCGCTTTCATAAAGCATATTTTCCTTACCCGCTTTTATATGAAAAAATTTTTCAGAATGCAAAACAGAAATTTATGCCTCGCCTATGATCCTGAAATATTCCTTGACTTTTATTTTAGACATTTTTAATCTTTTTTAGGCCGTCTTTACGGTACATTTTTTACGCCCGCCCAGAATATGGCAAGGCCTTTAAAAAGTGGATCGGATTGCCCTTTTTATTAATTTTATATAAGGAGTTATGCAATGAGCGTTTCAGATCCCAATGTCCAAAAAGTTATTGATTGCCTTAATAAGGCCCGCTTAATGGAAATTACCGCGATTCATCAATATATGATTCAAAACTACGCCCTGGATGAAATGGATTACGGCCAGCTGGCGGTTTATATGAAAACTATCGCCATTGATGAAATGCATCATTCAGAATGGTTTGGGGAACGCGTTGACGCGCTTGGTGGCCTTCCTGAAAGCGGAATGGCCGAGGGGGTAAAGCAGCCGCAAACCATTGAACAAATGTATCCCTACGATATTGGCCTGGAAACCAACACCATAAAAGTGTACAATGATTTTGTGAAAATCTGCCATGAATGCAAGGATTCCATTACTGCCGGTCTTTTTAATAAGGTTATAAAACAGGAAGAAATTCATCTGGCTTATTATGAGGAAACAAAAGAGCATCTTGAAAAACTTGGCAATGCCTTCCTGGCAAAATACGCCGCGACCTCCAAGAAAACCGGGCCGATCAAGAGCTTTGTAAAACTGATGGACAAGGAAGACTTCTAAACTTCCTATAAAATTCCGTGATAGCGGCGCCGGAAACTTCCGGCCCGCTTTTTTTTTATTTGCCAAACAGAATTTCCTGATAATTGGGCAGAGCCCATAGATCATCGGCGACCCTCGTTTCCAGCGCATCCGCAAAAGAACGCAGATGATTCATCATGGGCAGAACCTTGTCGCAATATGCCCTGGCCGCGTCAAAACCAGACCCAAGGCCAGCCGCATTTTCCAGCGCTTCTTCCAGGCTATCCGTCGCGTTATGAAGTTCACGCAAATCCCTGCTCAATTCCCGAAGGGCCCTTCCATCATAATCCAATCCCAGGGACATCATGTCTTTTGCCGTTTGAGCAAGCTGCCCCTGATATCTTGCCGCGGCGGGAAAAATGATGGTTCTAGCGATTCTTATTGCCAGATTCGCTTCTGTCGCCACCGTCTTGCAATATTGTTCCAGATAAATTTCCTGCCTGGCTTTCAGCTCGTCCCTGTTCAATACTCCCTGCGTTTCATAAAGATCCAGAACATAGGGGCTGGTCAGTTCCTGCAGCGCTTCCGGAGTAGAGGGAAGATCCGGCAATTCGCGCCTTCTGGCCTCATTATGCCATACTTCTGAATAACCGTCTCCATTAAAGATGACAGCGCTGTGTTCTTCAATAACATAGCTGATATACGTTTCCACCGACTGATTTAAATCCTTTCCGGAACGCATCTCTCTTTCAATAAAATCAGCCGCATGACCCAGTGATTCCGCCATCATCACATTCAGGGCCGTTATTGAACCGGCGGCAGACTGGCTGGATCCCACCGCCCTGAATTCAAACCTGTTACCGGTAAAGGCGAAGGGACTTGTCCTGTTGCGATCTCCTGGATCGGTAGGCAAAGGCGGCAGAGTATCGACGCCTACATTCATGATTCGTTTTTTTCCGCCTTCCTCCATCTGGCTTCCCCTACCGGCGCGAAAAGCTTCAAAAACCTCTGTTAGCTGATCGCCCAAAAATATGGACATGATGGCCGGCGGCGCCTCATGAGCCCCCAATCTGTGATCATTTGAGGCGCTTGCTACCGTGGCTCTTAAAAGACCTCCATATTTATGGACGGCCCTGATCATCGCCGCGCAAAAGACCAGAAATTTCGCGTTTGAATGCGGCGTCTCCCCGGGATCAAACAAGCTTCCCAGCTCTGCATTTCCAAGCGAGTAATTAACATGTTTTCCGGATCCATTCACCCCGCTAAATGGCTTTTCATGCAGGATACATTTTAAGCCATAACGTTTGGCGACATTGCGAAGGGTTACCATGACCATGTGATTATGATCCACGGCGAGATTGCTTGCCTCATACATCGGGGCAATTTCATACTGGCTTGGGGCGGCCTCATTATGTCTTGTGCGGACGGGAACACCCAGTTTATAAAGCTCCCTTTCCACCTCCATCATGCAGGATAATACCCTCTGCGGTATGACACCAAAATATTGGTCGCTGAATTCCTGCCCCTTGGCAGGCCTGGCCCCAAAAAGCGTGCGACCAGCAATCTGGATATCCGGCCTGGCAAAATTAAAATTGTGATCGATTAGAAAATATTCCTGCTCCAGACCTGCATACGACTGCACCGGAAGACTGGTCTTAATGTCAAAAAGAGCCAGAACTCTCTGAGCTTCCCTGTTAACCGCCTGATTGGAACGTAAAAGAGGGGTTTTTTTATCCAGAGCGACTCCTGTCCAGGATAAAAACATGGTGGGGATACATAAAAATGTGCCATTGGGATTCTCCATGATATAGGCGGGACTGGTGACATCCCAGGCCGTGTATCCACGGGCTTCAAAAGTGGAGCGCAAACCTCCTGAAGGAAAGGAAGACGCGTCCGGTTCACCCCTGATAAGCATTGAACCCGAAAATTCGGCAATTACTCCGCCATTGCCGTCCGGCATGAGAAAACTGTCGTGCTTTTCAGCAGTCTGGCCAGTCAGGGGATAAAAAATGTGCGTAAAATGAGTGGCCCCCTTTTCTATAGCCCAGTCCTTCATGACCGCGGCAACCGTGTCCGCAATGGCCGGATCCATTCTTTCCCCAAAGGCAATGGTTTTATGCAGCGCCTTGTATACGTTTTTGGGAAGCCTTTCGCGCATGACCTTGTCATTAAAAACATTGGAACCAAATATGTCCGCTGGCTTTGTCTCCCTGAAATTCAGCGGAGCGAAATCCGGCTTATATGAAGTTATGGCCTGTATTGCATTATGCCTTCCAGTATTCCCGCTCATATACCTACCTCTGGAAAATTGCTAAAATTATAAAGAGCGGAAACAAAAAGCTCCCGCTCCAGATGATTATTATTAAAGTTTATTCATCCTTTTTAGCGTCAAGAATTTCAATTTCAAAAGTCAATTCCTTGCCGGCCATGGGATTGTTTGCGTCAAGAGTGACTTCATCAGGTCCGACTTCCGAAATAACCACGTCCATTTGCTGGCCTTTGTCACCTGTCAAATGAAGCGGAGTCCCTTCCTCAAGAGGAATATTATCCGGAATCTGCGCTTTAGGCACTGTAAACACCAGTTCAGGATCGCGTTCTCCATAAGCATCCTGGGGCGGAATGACAACCGTGACGGTTTCACCAGGTTCTTTGCCTTCCACCGCGGCCTCAAAACCGGGAATGAGCTGTCCCTTGCCAAGAGTAAATTCCAGCGGCTCCCTTTCCCTGGAAGAGTCAAACACTGTTCCATCCGCAAATTTACCCGTATAATGTACCTTTACCTTATCACCTTTTTTTACCGGCATTTTAAGCTCCTTTCTAACGTCAGGTTCATTTCAGTTGATATTGGATATTGAATCACCAATGGAATTTAGCTATAAAAACTTATAAGATCCAGATTAATTTATATAACATTTTCAGACTGGCTTGTAAAAGCCGCAATTTGCCTGACCAATGCTGGCAAGACCGAAAAGTTATTCGCCGTATCAATAATCCGGAATTCACACTGAAAAATATCATAATGGCAGGAGGAAGCATGTTGGGCGCGATAGTTGGAGACATGTCGGGAAGCACTTTTGAATTTCATCCCTGGCAAGGAACATGGGAGGATATTCCCCTGCTTGCTCCAGACTCAAGGTTTACCGATGACTCTGTACTGACCATAGCCATAGCGGACGCCATAATGAAAAGCGGAAATGATGAAGATCTGACCAGGCGCAATATGCGTGATTCAGTCCAGAAGTTCGCCCTTCAGTATCCCGATGCCGGCTTCGGCGGCAGTTTTGCCAGATGGATACGCGAACGCAGAAACGATCCCTATAACTCATTTGGAAATGGGTCCGCCATGAGGGTTTCACCAACTGGCTGGGCTTATAATAATCTTGAGGACGTAGAAAAGTTTGCCCGCATAAGCGCGGAAATCACTCATAACCATCCAGAAGGAATCAAGGGAGCGTGCGCTGTCGCCGGCTCAATTTTCCTTGCCCGTAAAGGGGCGGACAAAAATACCATAAAGGACTATGTGGAAAAGAAATGGGAATATGATTTATCCCGTTCTCTTGAAGAGATCCGCAAAAACTATAGTTTTGATGTAACCTGTCAGGGTTCTGTTCCTGAAGCTCTTACCGCCTTTCTGGAAAGTGATGATTATGAAAGCGCGATTCGCAAAGCAATATGGTTAAGGGGAGACGCGGATACGCAGGCTGCCATCGCGGGATCGGTCGCCAAGGCGTATTACAAAGATATCCCGGAATCTCTGGCTTCCCAGGCGCTTAATCTGCTTGATAACAACCTTTATGAAAAATATATGGAATGGGAAAGCTGGCTGGCTTACAGAACTGATAATTAAATTTAATAATAAAAATTTACGATCAGATAGACTGGCGGAGAAACAATGCTTCAGGATCAATATACGGGAAGCGGCAAAGTAATCCTTCTGGCGTGCGGAGGAAAAATTTATACTGATCTTGCGGCCAGATTTGTGCGCAGTGAGAGGGAACTTGAAGAAATAGCGGCGTCTCCTTATTCGCGTGAAATTGTCAAAAATATTCTTGACTCCAATCACCGCGCGGCTCTGGAGTTTGATTATTTTCTTTTCGGAGTGGATGGTTATTCGAGGATTACAGAAACCCAGCTTGTACGAAAGAGACTGGCATCATACCTGATTAAGTCTGGCAGAGCGGAATTGGGGGGAAAACGGGCCTTTCGCATTGCATATCCGGAAAACGCGGCAAATTTTAAATGCCCAATTTCTCTTCCCAATGGTGAGACGCTTGAACTCTCCGGACGGGATCTGGCTGAGCTTTCACGACAATGGTATGAGCAGGGGGTGAAACAGGGTCTGCCTGAAGAAGATTTGCGCTATCTGAAACCCCAGGCAACCACTTTTAAAGCCATAATAGGAATGAATGCGCATGCCCTTCTGGACTGGTTCGCCATCCGGTGCTGTAAAAACGCCCAACATGAAATAAGGGATCTCGCGAATAAAATGCTGGCTCTTTGTAAAAAAGCCGCTCCCGACCTCTTTGCTTCAGCCGGTCCAAATTGTGTCCAGATGGGTTATTGTCCTGAAAACCGTCTGCAAAATTCTTTCTGCAAGGGCAAAATACCAACCAAGGAAGAAGCCTTAAAAATTCTTGCCGAGCACCGTAATCTGTCCGGAGCAAACAAGGTTTAGAAGCCATCTCATAAATGGCTTCGAACGCTATACGGTAGTATAGCGATAAGAGTCGAAAATGAGCCAAAAACGACGTTTTTTGGCGAATGATCTTCTCAAAATCAATTATTAATTTGATTTTGAGACATCCTGTTGGGCTAGCTCGTGGCAGAGGTTCCGCGCGGAACCCCGCGTCGTGTGACACAAGCGATTCTTAATGTTTTAGCAGGCTATCGCGGGAGAATAAATCCTGAAACTGGAACCGCCTGATTATTTTTTTCTTTTGCCATAAACGATAGCCCCTGCCATTACGCCCAGGCATATCATTGCCTGAGCAAGCCACCAGGTGCGGTAAAAATCATGGCCAAAGATGCCATTTATAAGCCAGCCCGCATATCCCAGCCAGAAAAACCCTGTTATGCGCCAGTAAAGGAGTTCCGCTCCTTTGGCTTTGAGAAGACAGGCGCGAATATTGACAAGACCCCAAACCAGAAATCCGCAAATAAAGATCATGCCGAAACCAAAGCCAATAATCCCATGCGCATATAAAATATCCAGATAAAGATTATGCGGATGGCTTATTGTTATGACTTCGCGCTCCGGTCTTAATCCCAAACTGTGAAAAGCGGAATTATACTGTCCGGCGCCTGCTCCAAACCAGGGATGGGCGAGAAAGACCTTCCAGGCCAGGCTCCATAAATTCCAGCGGTTATCATTAACCGTTGATTCAAGGCCTATCCGTCCAGGCTGACAAAGAATAAAGAAGACAAAAATCAAAACTGGCCAGAGGATAATGCGCCAATTAATTCGCGGAGAAGACATCCACGCCCAGACAGCGGCAGCTCCGGCCAGCGCGAGAACGCCGCTTCTGACTGACGCGCCCTGAAACAAAAAAAGTGCCGGCCAAAAAAGCGCGATCATAAGAAACGCGGTAATGTAGATATTGAACTTTCTTTTTATAATAAAAAAAATGGCAAAAGCCGGGATAAGGGTCAGGGCGAGATAATTTCCTACCGTATAATCCCCAAGACTGCCTGTAAGACGTCCGGAATTTGGGAGATAGCCCATTATAAAATCCCGTCCCGAGATCGCCTGATATATTCCATCCGCTCCTTCCCAGAAACAGGCCAGCGCGAGCGCCCAGACCAGGGCTTTCAGACGCTTTGGGGAAGACGCGCATTCCATGGCAATAAAGGGGAGAATGTAGGCTTTATTAATTCCTGTTCCGGCATGTAAAAGCGATGCCCAAGGATGTTCGGAAAAAATTATTCCTGTGAGAATCATTATTAAAAGACATGGGAAGAGCGGCCAGACACCAAGGTTGGCAAGCGCGGAATCCGGCCAGTCATATCTCCAGTACAAAATCAGGAAAATGAAGCAGAGCGGAGGCATTACCTCCCTGAAACCATAGCCTATTGGAAAAAATGCCAGATAAAACCAGAATGATATAAAAAGCAGACTGTGCCAGAATGCGCCGGGACTTTTAGTGTAAAGAATATGCAACTTGTCAAACTGGTTTCTTAAAAAGGAGAGCATTATATCTGGCAGGCTATTTTGGGAATGTTATTATTTTTCTGCGCGTATGCTTTGTTTACCGTGAATATCTTCAATTTCAATGCCTATAATTATAACCCGATCGGCGACTCTGGGCGGACACGGCCTTGGACATTTTGAGTCATATTTATCGGCGAGAATTTCCAGCGCGCGACATTTTTCGGAAACATCTCCAATAATCCTGGCAATTCCCCTGCCGCTGACAGAACGGAAATATGTTGTCGCCTTCTCCCTGTCTATTTCAATATCCAGCGCGGTCGCAAAGGCCACATGGGGATTTTGCGTTATAAGATCGCTTTTATGCCCTTCAAGGGCGCAATGCATATATAATTTGCGATCCAGTCTGCAAAAATTCAGGGGGATGCAATAAGGATATTCTCCGTCAAACATGGCAAGATAAATTGTTTCAGCATCATCAAGAACCTGATTTATAAAGCTTTCATCATCCCTCTGGCGATCAACCCTGCGCATAAGAATCCCACTTTATTTAAAAATTAAAAGGACGCGACCTATAAGGCCGCGTCCCGTATATTCAGGCTTTAATTACTTGCAAGACAAGCCTTAAGATCTTCTTCAGGCGTAGTCATGAGCCGTAAACCCCAATTTTCTACCAGAACCTTAAGAATATCAGGTGTAATGAAGGCCGGAAGAGTAGGACCAAGAATAATGTTCCGCACACCCAGGGACAATAGGGTGAGCAAAATGGCTACAGCCTTTTGCTCATACCAAGATATATTCATGGATAGGGGAAGATCGTTCACGTCGCATTTCAACGCTTCGGCCAGCCCAACAGCTGTCATAATGGCGGTATAGGCATCATTGCACTGGCCACAATCCATATAACGGGGGAAAGATCCAAGCTTTCCGAGATCTTCCTCAAAAAAGCGGTATTTTCCGCAAGCCAGAGTCAGAACGACAGTATCTTTGGGGGTCTGTTTTACAAATTCGGTATAATATTTTCTGGATGGGAAAGTTCCGTCACAGCCTCCCACGAGAAAAATATGTTTAAGGGCCCCCTTGTCAACGGCATCAATAATCGCGGGGATAGCGTTTTTAAGAGTTTCCCTGCCAAATCCGGTCATTACTTCCTTGCCAGGATCGTCATCGGTAAAACCTTCCATTTCAAGAGCCATTGCTATCGGCACGCTAAAATCCCTGTTATAGCAGTGAGGGCATCCCTCCCAGCCCGTCGCCCCGGCTGTAAACATCCTCTGATCATAACCTTTTGGCGCCTGCAGACAATTAGTATTGAATATAATCGGACCAGGGAAATGCGGGAACTCTTTTTGCTGATTTTCCCAGGCGGTGCCGAAATTGCCTACCAGATGCTTATATTTCTTCAAGTGTGGGTAGCCATGGGCGGGAAGCATTTCACCATGGGTATAAACATTTATGCCTGTGCCTTCGGTCTGTTTAAGCAGCTCTTCCAGATCAAGCAGATCATGGCCAGACATAAGGATTGCCTTGCCTTTTTTATGACCTGTTGAAAAAGTCGTTGGTTCTGGATTGCCGAAATGGCCAGTATTGGCCTTATCCAGTAACCGCATTGCCGTAAAATTGCCTTTGCCGACTTCAAGGGCCAGATCCAGCCATCCGCCCAGATCCCTTACCTCATTATCCCATTCCGAACCTGCCAGCAACGCCTTGCGGAAAAAACGGGAAAGATCCTTGTCCCTCTCGCCAAGGCGGGCGGCATGAGTTTTATAAGCCGCGGCTCCCTTAAGGCCATAAAGAATAATCTGCATCGCGCTTGTAACATTCGCGTCTGTGCTGAATACGTCCGGCGCGACCAAAGATTCCGGCAGAAGCGCCAGATATTCCTCCAGCGTCCCTTTCAGAAAATCCGCATTTTCTCCCAGCTGCGAGGCCAGATTGCGGGAATAGTCAAAAGCTTGCTGTTGAAAAGCCTTTAATCCCTTTGGATCAAAATTAACGTTTGTTAATGTGGCAAAGAGTGCTTCGGCCAGAAAATCATCGTAAAGAGTTGTATCAATGCCTTTTTCATCCGCCTTATTGAGCAGATTGGAAAGATAGCGAAGCTGATAAATAAGCTGATCCTGATCTTTCGCGGCATCCGGCTTTTTGCCACATACGCCAGTTATTGTGCAAGCCACTCCCTTCGCAGTCTGTTGACACTGGTTACAGAACATGAAAGCTCCTTTAAATAATTTTTTCAGGATTATCCCTTACAAGATGTCTCAACATCAAATTATTATTTGATTTTGAGAAGATCATTCGCCAAAAAACGTCGTTTTTGGCTCATTTTCGACGCTTATCGCGTCGCGCTATACTACCGTATAGCGTCTAGAAGCCATTTATGAGATGGCTTCCTAGAACCGGGTTATGACGGTAAGGACTCCTGCCAGAAGCATAGCAAATTTTTAAATCATATTCTATTTATTATCATAAAAATTTAATCGTCCTTCCATATAACTTACACATTTGGAAAGCAGGAGGGTTATTATAAGATAAAGAAGGGCGACTATGGTATAAGTTTCGAAATACAAATATGTTGTGCCGACAAAGCTTCTGGCGCTCTGCATGATGTCCGGAACAGCAAGGATGGAAACAAGAGACGTATCCTTGAGCATGGCTATACATTCATTTCCAACAGGGGGCAGAATGGTGCGCCATGCCTGCGGCAAAATAACCAGAAACATGGTCTGGAACCGATTAAAGCCCAGGGAGCGGGCAGCTTCTGTCTGACCTTTGGGAATTGCCATAATGCCGGCGCGGAATACTTCTCCCATATATGCTCCATAGCAGATACTTATGGCCGTAACCGCGGAAGTAATGCCGCTGACCTGAAAAAATCTGGATAGCGCATAATAAATATAGAATAGCTGCACAAGAAGCGGAATTCCGCGGATGACTTCGACATAAGTTGAGGCAAGCAGATTTATAAATCTATTGCGTGAAATACGGCCAAGGCCGGTGACAAGACCCAGGGGCACGGCAAAAAGAATGGAAAGCACGGTAATTTCAAAAGTGACAAGAATGCCATCCCCTAGATAGGGAAGAATGAGCTGATATGGGTCAGGCCACATGACACAGAGCGTAATCATGGCGACAATAGCGCCGGCAAGTGAAATTGACCAGGCATTAATCAGGCGTATTTCCCGTGGATTGGGGATGGACGGACCATCCGTAACCATTACAATATTGGCCTTGCTGTCATTCTTGTCCGGCATTTCTTTCTCCAGTGCGAGATTTATAAATCCGCCGATGCGTTGAAAAACTGGCAGTCCAGTAACCAGTAATCCTTTGCCTTTTGATTTATAGCCCTTCCTTTGGCTTCATTGTCCGTGAAATCATATGGAAGGATTATCTGGATAATTAGGACAATTTTGCGTTATGATTATCCGGACTTGAAAAGGGCCATTCTCACAAGGCGCAATTTCAAATATTTTCACGGTTTTGAATATTGTATTATCAGAACTATACTCTTATTCGCCCATCCACTTTTTCCGCAATTCAGCTTCCTTGCCAGATTCCCTGACTATTTTTATACCCTTGTTGAGCTTGTCAACCAAATCCTGGCGTCCTTTTTTTACCACAAAACCATACTGTTCAGTATCCCCAGTTTTGAAGGAAAGATCCAGCTTGCCAGCCGTATCCGGCTTTTTATTGACATAATACATGGCCACAGGATCGTCACAGATAACAGCGTCCAGCCTGCCGCCAACAAGATCCTGAATTGCAAGACCCACATCGTCATATTCATTTATGGTCTGATTCGGTATTGCCTTGCGTATTACATAAATTCCGGTCGTGCCAATCTGTCCGCCCACCTTCTTACCCTTAAGGTCCTGCAGGCTTTTTATTGATTGGCCAGCCGGCAGCACCACAGCCTGTTCAACCTGATAGTAAGGATCGCTAAAATCAAACTGTTTCTGCCTTTCGGGGGTTATGGTTGTCGAGCTGGCGACAATATCATATTTGCCGGTGGCGACATTGCCGAAAATACCGTCCCAGGCCTGATTGATTACATCCACATCAAAGCCCGCGGCCTTTCCAACTTCATTAATATACTCTACCGTATATCCGGTTGGCTGCTTGTTGGCATCAAGCAATTCCATGGGAGGCCATGTGCAATCGCTCGCCACAGTATATTTTTCCGCGGTAAATGCCACGCTGGAAAGCAGCATAAATCCCATAATTGTAAATAGAATCCTTTTAAGCATTTCTCCTCCTGATTTCCCGTTTTGGATAAAAACAATAAAGACAGGCATGCCAAATGACTGATAAACAAAAACACAAATATATTTAACTAAAATATGCTATAAAATAAAATTGCCTGCTACGCAAGATATACCAGATTTTAGAATGTGTTAATTTTGAAACTTGATATTTTACCAATATTTCCTGAATAAAACCGGAACTGATTCCTGGATTGTCAAATTGTTTTTACAAAAACCCAAATAAATGACGGATATTGGAGACCGGTTCAGGTATGAGGCGGCCAAATCATTTAAATTTAAGGCTCTGTTAAAATCATCTATTGATGGCAAAGAAAATTCGAAAGTATAATAAAGGACAATTTTTTCAATAAGTTATATTTTATAAAAATTAAAGTTTTTTGAAAAAGGGGGTCTGGG
>CAYNKM010000002.1:0-21180 GCA_964397795.1 uncultured Desulfovibrio sp.
CCTTGAGAAGAGGATAGCCTCCCATTTTCAATTTATGAATCCTTCAAATTCCATTTTTTCAATCAGGCCGGCCGCCAGAATCACGCCGTCTGAATCCTCAATAGTCGCCACCTGTCCCTCGGCTCCAGGAAATTGGGTATCCTCAAAAAACAGGCCAATTTTATCGCCCTCATTTTTCACCGCTGTTTTCGCGGGCTTTTGCCGGTAACGCAATCTTGAGAACAGACGATCAGGCCATTCTTCCACCGAGACAAAATAATTGACATTTCCTATCTGGCATTTTTTTAAATTCAGACCTGAACGGGGGGACAGGACAAGACTGTTGGATGCCTTATCCTTTGCGAGAACATATAGGGGTTCTGACCAGGGAATATTCAGGCCCTTGCGCTGGCCGACAGTATAATTAATTAATCCCTTGTGCTTTCCCGCCAATTTTTTGCGAACCCGGCCGACGGAGTCTTTTTCCATAATATAAATATCCCCGGGATCGTCAGTTCTTATATTGCGAATATGCGCCCAGTCCCTGACAAAATTCACATAATTTTTTTCCCCCTGCACAAAACAGATATCCTGACTTTCCTCCTGACTGGGAGGGACAAATCCGTATGACGCGACAATTTGCCTGCACTCATTTTTACTATAGCCAGCAAGGGGGAAAAAAACCTTGTCCAGTATATCGCCAGGGAGGAGGGAAAGAAAGTAGGACTGATCTTTTGGAAGATGGCTGGCCGGAGCGAGAAGAAGGCGTTTATAGACGGGATGATTGACTATGTGTGCATAGTGTCCGGTCGCAAAAAAATCCGCGCCCAGATCGACTGCCCGTTTAAACAGGGCCCCAAATTTTATATCGCGGTTACACAGCGCGCAGGGATTTGGAGTTAGGCCATTGATCCAGCTACGGGCAAAGGTTCCAGCCAGTCTGTCCGCGAAAACATCCCTTAAATCGACAAGGTGGAACGCTACGCCCAGAATCCCGCAAAGCTTTTGAAGGTTTGCGATATCAAAAAATTCCTCGGCAAATATCCCGTGCAGCGCGAAAACGTCATACCCCGAGTTTTTCAGAAGCAACAGGGCGCACAGACTGTCAACACCGCCGCTAACGGCGACCGCCACCCGCTTGCCCCTGCCAGGGAGATCCATATAAATATTAAAGAATCTGGTTGAGGAATTGGCGCAGGCGGGGATGCCTTGGCGATGTAAAGAGAACTTCAGGCTTTCCAACTTCCAGAATCTGCCCCTGATCCATAAAAATCACCCGATCGGCGACAGTCCGGGCAAATCCCATCTCATGGGTAACGCATACCATCGTCATTCCCTCTTCAGCGAGAGTCACCATGACATCCAGAACTTCCCCGACCATTTCGGGATCAAGCGCGGAGGTAGGCTCGTCAAAAAGCATTATGGAAGGCTGCATGGCAAGAGCGCGGGCAATTGCCACGCGCTGCTGCTGACCTCCGGAGAGCATGGAGGGAAAGACGTTGGCCTTATCGCTTATGCCCACTTTTTTAAGGAGATCCAGGGAACGGGCCTCCGCCTCGCTTTTACCGATTTTTAAAAGTCTGGTCGGCGCCATGGTCAGATTTTCCAGAACAGTCTTATGGGGAAAAAGATTGAACTGCTGGAAAACCATGCCCAGGTTTCTTCTTATAAGATTGATATTCTTGTGGGGATCATTGATATTTTCTCCCCTTACCAGAATTTCGCCCTTGTCGATATCTTCAAGCCTGTTTATTGAACGCAGGAGAGTTGATTTGCCGGAACCGGAGGGACCGATAATCACCAGCCTCTCTCCAGGTTTCACATTAAGGGAAACGTCCTGGAGAGCTGGCAACTGTCCGAAATATTTCCACACATGAGATATTTTTATGACGGGATCTTCGGGATTCGCGGCAGGCATTACAGGCGCGTTTATTACAGGTGCGTCTTTGACAGGTGTATTGTTTTGAGTCTTTTCCATTCGCAACTGATTATGTGTCCCTTATATCTTTGTCAAGAAAAATAAACCTGTCCATCTGCCCGGATCGGATTATAAACTTGCCTTGCCTGTCAAATATCAGTATAAAAAGAATAAATTATTGGCAAGCTGACTTAAGCAGATATTGTTTTATTTTTTAAAGGAATCTATCCGCTTAATCTTCTGACATGGCCAGGATAAAAATGAAAAAAAATAACGCTCTTGTTTATATTGTCGCTTTCCTCTGCTTTTTGGGGGCTATCGGAGGACTTTGCTACGCCGGTTTTTCAGACGGAGGCTCATATTTCCTCAATGTTGGCGAAGCCAGGGAAATGGAGCCGTTGCAACTGAAAAAAGCCAGACTTTTCGGCCTGGTATCCGCGAATAATATAATAAACGAAGCGGGCGGGCTTCTGTTTCACCTGACTGACAAGGATAGCGCGGATAAGATCATCCCCGTTCAATACAAGGGGCTTATTCCTGACAACTTTAAAGCCGGCGCAGAAGTCATAGTTGAAGGCTCCATGAATGCGGCAGGGCAGTTTATCGCAAAAACGCTAATGACCAAATGCCCCTCAAAATATCAGAAAGAGAACCGCGGTATTTAATGTGGCTTCCTTTCTCCCCAAAATCCCGACTTTTCCGGCAAGGACAAAATCTCCAGTCCCCATAATTCTCTTTTGCGGATATTTTCAATGTATTTAATAGCTTACGCAAGTCTGCTTCTCGCTCTCCTTGCTTCATTGGGCGGCGGGGGTATGGCGCTGCTTCAACTCTGGCAGGGACGGGAAGATTATTTAAAAGCGATTCGCCTAACCCAATACCTTGTGGCGGCAACCTTTCTTCTTGCGTCCGCGCTGCTTCTTCACGCTCTTTTCTGGCAAGATTACAGCCTGGAATATGCGGCATCCTATACTGATTCCCTGCTGCCAGTTTTCTATCGCATTACCGCCTTCTGGGCAGGCCAGCCCGGCTCCATGCTTTTCTGGGCGCTCTGCTGCGCTCTTTGCGGCCTCGCCTTTTCCCTATCCAAATCATATTCCCTGCTTCCCGGAAAAATTGCCCTCTGGTTCTGGGTATTTTTTTATTTGAATATGGCATTTTTCAGCCTGCTTCTGACATGCTGGAGCAATCCCTTCCTTATCCTTTCCCCAGCCCCACTGGATGGCCAGGGACTAAATCCGCTTTTACAAAATCCGGGCATGATTTTTCACCCGCCGCTTCTCTTTCTTGGTTATGCGCTTTTCCTGATTCCCTCCTGCCTTGCCCTGGCTCAATGCCTTTCCCCGGAGCCGACCCTCAAATGGTTCAGACTGACCCGCCCATACATAATGCTGGCCTGGATTTTTCTCACTGCCGGCATAATCCTGGGCGCCTGGTGGGCCTATATGGAACTGGGCTGGGGCGGCTACTGGGCATGGGATCCCGTTGAAAACGCCTCCCTACTGCCCTGGCTTGTCTCAACTGCCTGTCTGCATTTACTGGCAATCCAGAAATACAGTAGCAAACTTGGGCGAACTACCGCTTTCCTTATGGCTTTTACCGTCATATCCGCCTTTTTCGCGACTTATCTGACCAGAAGCGGAATTATTCAGTCTGTCCACGCCTTTGGGGACGGCGGCGTTGGTTCTCCCCTTCTGGCATTCATATCTGTTTCCCTCATTTTTTCTGTATGGACCGTTTTTTCAACCCCAAAAACAGGAGAATCCCTGTCAAATCCGGCAAGCAAGGAGGGCCTTTTGATTCTCACCTCCTGGATCTTCCTGGCCCTTGCCATCATAATAGCCATAGCTACCGTATGGCCCGTCTTAAGCGCGATTTCCGGACAAAAAGCCATGGGGCTGGACGCCTCTTTTTATAATAAAGTATGTCTGCCCCTGGCGACAGGACTGCTTATTCTCCTCTGCGCCTGTCCCTGGATGGGATGGAACAGCGGCGTCGCTTCGCTGAAAAAATTTTATGCAGCCTTAGGGATTTTCCTGGTTTCACTGGCTATAATCTGGTTTTCCGGATATCGCCACACCCTACCCCTCCTTGCTTCCGCCGCTTCCATAGCCGCCTTGTTCACTGTGGCAATGAGACTTTCAGATCGCACGCCCTGGCATAACAGAAACCTCCTTGGCGCTCTGGGCGCCCATCTGGGTATCGCGGTCCTGGCTTTGGGAATAGCTTTTTCCTCCTCATATACTGTTGACAAGGAATTGCTTCTTTCCCGCGGCCAAAGCGAATCGGTCGGACCATATACCATAACCCTGACCCAGGTAAGCGACGGCGCTGAAGCGGGCTATGATTATTTACGGGCGGACTTGAAAATAAGCTCCGATAAAAACACTGTCGGCGTTCTTTCCCCTGAACGCCGCATGTACGCTAAATTCGGCAATATGCAATTTTCAGAAGTGGATGTCATATCTTCCCTTTCGGAAGATATCTACGCGTCTCTTCTCGGCATGGACGAGGATTATAAGGTGCTGGTAAAAATCTCGCTGGAACCGCTTGTAAACTGGATATGGATTGGGGGCGTTCTTCTATGCATCCTTCCCCTTGTGGGCATTTCCGCGGCTCGCAAAAAATCTGAACCTTCAGGAACAATCAAAAATGACTGACAAAATCCTGCTGGAAATGCGGGATGTTGCCAAAGCTTATGGTTCAAGGCTTCTCTTTAGAAATCTGAATCTATATTTCAGAAAAGGAGAAGGAACTCTGCTCACAGGAGCAAACGGGTGTGGCAAAAGCACTCTGCTCCGGCTTGCGGCAGGTCTTTCCAGACCATCTTCAGGAAAAATCCTGATGAATGCGCAATTCGCCTTTCTGGGTCATTCAAGTTTCCTTTATCCGGGACTTACCGCCCTGGAAAATCTCGCTTTCTGGTATAGAGCAAATTGGGGCAAGGTAAAAAACAGCATACTGGAAAAAACCCTGGACCTGGTTGGCTTGCTGCCTTATGCCCATGACCGGGTACAAAATTTCTCCAGAGGCATGGCCCAAAGACTTAATTTTGCCCGCGTCTTTCTCGGCGAGCCCCAGCTTTTTTTACTGGACGAGCCCTTTTCCGGCATAGACCAGGCTTCATATAAAATTATTCTGGAGGAACTTCAGAAACGTAAAAAGGCGGGTGCGGCCATTTTAATGATCAGCCACAATCCGGAAGAAGATGGCGTAATTGCCGATACAATTTATGTCATGGCAAAAAAACGCTTATGGCTTGCAGAAAATCTTGAAGATCCAGAAAACGCGCGTGATATTGCCGCTTTGAAATAATGCTGAAATTTTCCTTTCTTTTGGTAAATAAAGATTTGCGTTTGCTTCTTTTCAGAAATGGCGGCGTCATTCAGGCCATGCTTCTTGGACTTTTGCTGATTTTTATTTTCAGCCTGTCCGCGGCCCCGGGCGAAAAAGCCTCGCCCGAAAGCGCGGCAACCATTTTCTGGCTTGGTTCAGTATTTTGCCAGATTCTGATCTTTACCCGAATTTATGCTCTTGAAGAAACAAATACAAGCAAGGACGCCCTGCTTTTGCTGCCGCTTCCTGTTCAGGGTATCTGGCTTGGAAAGGCCATAGCTGGAGGAGTTTTGCTCTTTCTTTCCCAATCCCTTTTTATTCCTGCAGCAATTGTATTTTTAAACCTGCAATTTGAGGCGCCATATTGGCCGGCGATCGCGTCTCTCGCAATTACCGATATTGGCATATGCGCGCTGGGTTCCCTGCTTGGGGCCATAAGCCTGGGTAACAGCGGAAGGGAATCCCTTTTTTCAATTCTTTTCTTCCCCCTTTTAATCCCTCTTTTATTGAGCGGGATTGGCCTTGGCTCGATTTCTCTCGGAAGCGGACAGGAAGAAGCGATGCAGTGGACAATTATAGGCGCTTCCTTTGATCTGCTGTTCTGCGGGGCGGGACTTCTCCTCTTTGGTTTTATCTATCAGGAGGGAGAATAATGCCTGTCATTTTTGCCATAAGCGGAGGCCTTTGCTGCGCCTTTGCCCAGGGTCTCATATTCTTTTATTCTCCCGTGGAATCTTCACTGGGCATAATTCAAAAAATCTTTTATCTCCATTTACCACTGGCATGGTGGGCCCTTTTCAGCTTTTTTCTGCTTTTTCTATCCTCTATTGCCTATTTAATTACAAGAAAAATACGGTATGATCATTTATGCGCCGCTTCAGCCGAATTGGGACTGCTTTTTGCGTGCCTTGCCTTATGTACTGGCATTATCTGGGGAAAGAAATCCTGGGGCGTCTGGTGGACATGGGATCCCCGCCTGACCACAACATTAATAATGTGTTTTATTTATTCCGCCTATCTGATTTTCCGCAAACTTGACATCTCGCCCCAACGCGCAAGGCTTGTTTCCTCTGTAATCGGAATAATCGCGTTTCTGGAAGTACCGCTGGTTTTTTTCTCTGCCAGAATTTTCCGCTCAATTCATCCCGCTGTTTTCGCGGACGGAAAAGGCGGGCTTGAGCCAGAAATGAAGATAACAGTCATTATATGTATCGCTTCACTTGGTCTTATATGGATTGCCCTTCTTCTTTTCCGCAAAAAGCAGCTTGACACGATTCAAAGTCTTGATGAAGTTTTCCTTAACGCAAACAAGGATTAAAAGCGGGACAATATATGAATTATATGAATGACATTTTCTGGCTTGCCGCCGCCAACGCTGTGGTATGGTTTGGACTTGGTTCATACATAGCTTATCTTGCTACCAGACAGCGGCAGATTATCCGAAAAATAAAGAACCTGGAGTTGATAAATGATCAGGACAAACACTCCTCATAAATCCCTGATTCTTTTCATCGCGCTTCTTTTTTTCGGGATTCTCTGCGCTTCCCTCTGGCAGCGCTTTCAACACCCTGATCTTGTCATACGCAGAATTTCAGATAATGCCCCAAACAGCCGTATGGAAGACAATATGGGGACAATAGGGCAGCTAATGCAGCAAGTGGCTAAAAACCCTGAAGATCTTGAAACTGTCCTTCATCTTGTCCAAAGCCTTATGGCAATCGGGCAATGGGAAGGGGCGGAAAATTTCGCCCAGAAAGCCTTAAGCCTTTCTTCTGGCAATCCTTCCGAAATACGCCCCCTGTATTTTCTTTCCCTGATTCATCATAACAGGGGACAGCATGAACAGGCGGCGGAACTTCTGGAAAAAATTCTGAAAAAGACGGATAATCCCTCTGCCCGCTATAATCTGGGTATTCTTTATATCCATTACCTCAACAAGCCGGAAATGGGAATGGAACAATTTAAAGAGGCTTTAAGGCAGCCGGATCTTCCTCCGGGTCTCAAGGCGGCTCTTCAGGAAGAACTGGATAAAATCAGCGCCGCTTTGCCCGCAAAGAAAAATTCCACTGAAGAAGTTCAGGAAGGGCAGGCTCAAACTGGCAATTAAAAATAAGTTCTCCCTGTCGTCATCATCTTCTGATAGAAAATGATGCCAAAATATGTATTAAAGGCTCAATTTTGCAATGAGTCACATCAAAATAAATTAAGGTATTCTTAAAGGGATTTTTGGGGGAGTATGCGGCCCCAGGAGATTTTTCAGCCCCGGGAATGCGGTGCGCCCCTTGCGGGCACACGTTGTCATCTCCCATAAAAATAAAAGCCTGGTTTAAACATGGCCATAAGTTTAATCAGGTCCAAACTTGTTTACTGGCGTTTCCAGCTTGCATGAAAGGTTAAAAGAATAAGATGAACCAATAAGAGGAATAAAATGGCCCGCAATAAAAGCCGAAAAAAATCTTCAAATAAAAACAAGGAAAACCGGAAAAATTCGCTGGAAACAAAGCAGGAAAAGCTTTCCGTCACGTCGCCTGTTCAGGCGGAAGCGGAAAAGGAAAAAATCCCTGAAACGATCAATGAGAGCGTTTCGGGCGGGAAAATTTCCGCTGGTGTCCGTTTATCAACATGTATCGCGGGCATGTTTATAACATTTGTACTGGGAGCGTATCTTGGTTCCTTTCTGCCTGGCATCCTGAATGGAATGCGGGAGGAAAAACAGGTTGCCCAAATTCAGGAATCCATCCAGATTGTGCCTGAAGAAACAACGCCAAAACCGCCCGCTCCGGAAAAAGCCACCATTCCGCAGGAAAATGCCAATAGTCCATTATCGCAGGAATTCGCCACGCATTTAAGCCATATGGAGAAAGAGGCGCTTGCGCATCCGGAAGATTCCCGGATCTGGTCCGAATTGGGGAATGCCTATTTTGATAATCATGAGCCTCAAAAAGCCATTTCCGCATATACGCATTCTCTAAATATTTCTCCCGACAACCCTGACGTCTGGACGGATATGGGGATAATGTACCGCGAAATCAAGGATTATGACAAGGCTGTCGAATGTTTCCGCAAGGCCTCTTCCCAAAATCCCAATCACATTAATGCCCTTTTTAATGAGGGAGTGGTTTTGTCTTCGGATCTAAATCGTAAAAATGAAGCTATCGCCGCCTGGAAGCGCATACTGGAAATTAATCCGCAGGCAATGACTCCAAATGGTTTAAAAATAGCTGATCTCGTGCAAAGCCTGCAATGACGCGGCCAGGATTGGGACACACAGTATGAAAAAATATATTGATATATTCCTTATAACGCTCTTTTTTATATTTATCCATATGCTCCTGCCTTGCGGACAGGATCTGGCAGCTGAATGGCAATCCCAGACAATGCTTAAACCCAAGGAGGGAGCAATGCCTCTTCTGCCATTTTTAAAATACTATATTGATGAAAGCAGAAGTATGGATATTGATGAAATTTCAAAAGAAAGCATGGAACCGGAATTCAAGACCCTGGTTCTCGATGACCTGCCGAGGGTTGAAGGAATAACCTGGCTACGCTTCTCGATAGCTCCACTACCTCCCGAAGCAAAGCCGGGAACATTTCTCCTTGATATGGGAGAAAGTTTTCCTGGTATTCCCGTCCTTTTTAATCCGGAGCGCAACCAGTTATCCGGCGCCCTTGAATGGCAGGAAAAAACTCCCTCTTCCCGCAATATTATCCTGCTTCCCGAGGAGGGAAGTCAGGCAATCACCTGTTATATCCGAATAGATGGTCTTCCCGGGCCCTGGTTTGCCCCGTTAATCCGTACCCCCCAGGATGCCGCCAGCAATCTCGCGAGCCTATCAAGAAACGCGGCCATTCTGACTTTGGCGATAGTTTTTGTGATCTGCATTTTAAGAGGTCTTGGAGAACAGGGACAATGGCGCATATGGACCGGACTTTTTACGGCGGTCGCGCTTGCCCAGGCTATTCTTGGCATGCCTGCTGTCAGTGACAAATTTAACCCGGTTTCGCTTGCGGCTATTCTTGCGCCTGGAATCGCGCTAATGATTCTGCCGCATGCTGGCAGACATTTAATGCAAACTCCCTCAAATTCCAGAAATCTTGATATTCAGCTGTTTCTTCTTTCTTTTCCAGGAGCGGTTCTCGCTCTCTGGCCGCTCGTCCCCGGCTGGTCCTGGCTGGATCGCTGGGTTGACATATGGCCTCTTTTCACTATTTTGTTTGTTCCAACTGCCCTGGCCTCGTGGATTATGGGTCTTGGAGGCGCGAAGCGCTTTCTGACTGCCTGTCTTATTCCCCCAATACTTACCGGTTTTGCCCTGACTGGCCTTGATTTTGGTTTTCCCGCAAATGTTCTGGCGTCTCTTCCACTTTGGGGAATTGCCTGCTGCGCTCTTCTTATCGCGGCCACCCGCTCTCCCTCGCCTACCCCGGGAAATTCGGACAAAAGACAGACGCGCCAAAGCAATCCTGGGGTGCCATCACAGGAAGAAATTATCACTCTTGAGCATCCCCTTGACGATCCCAATCTGCGGCTTCTGCCTACCCAGGAAATTGAGCCTCCCATACCTGCCGCTATTGCTGAAGCCAAACCTGTAGAATACCCGAAGGGCACTCCTGAAAGAATAAATGCCCTGGAAGAACGGGAAAACGTGTTACGGGCCCCCCTTGACGATATTCTCCGCCTGGGCGCGGCCCTTGGACAATGCGCTCTTCCTCCCGCTGTGCGCCAGTATGCTGAAAACATGATTACAGCCGCGAATATGCTGGCGGATATATTGAGCGGAGAAAAAGTTCCCGCAAGAGACATTGGCCAGAAATCTGATAAGCCGGAACAGTATGTGGCATTCGGTATTCAGGAAGTCCTGAGAAATGTGCATGATTCGGTGGCTTCCTTTGCCGAATCCGCCGGAACAGCGCTATCCTGGTACAGTCCTCCCAATCTGGGCCGCCTGTATTACGGCAACAGGAGCGAGCTTGAAGATACGCTTTTTCTTCTTATGGAAAGTGCCATACGGGCCACCAAAAATGGTTCTGTCCATCTGTCTGCCAGACGCATGCCAGGCAGCGAAGATCCCGGACATATTCTTTTTTCAATAACAGACAATGGTTCGGGCGTGCCTCCCAAGGATCGCTCAAGCCTGGCCATCTCCCGCGCATGGGAGCTTATTGGCAGGCAGGGAGGCTATCTGGCAATGGAAGCGAGCCCTGAAGGCGTTGACATAGCCCTTTCCCTGCGCTTTCCAGTAGAAGAGGAAGAGGAGAATGTCCCTGGGGAGGGCACTCATGTGCTTCTGGCAAGCGATGATGTTCAAAGAAGAAAAGAGCTTGCGCAGGCTATTGAGGAATTACCGTGCAGGGTGAGCCAGCTTGGCACATCCGAGGAAATAATAATCTGTCAGGGCAAGGATCCAGCGGGACTTTTGATAACTCATGGAATGCTGGCAAAACCTTCCGCCGCCGATACCATACATAAATTTGCCAATCTGGCAAAAGAAGCGGGATTTGCCAAATTTTTTATTTTGGCCATAACCCCGGATAACACCCAGTGGCATCTTTTAAAATTAAGCGGCTTTACTCATGCCATGCAGGAACCGGAAGATCTGGAAACGCTGAAGGCGACCATAAGCGCCTTGTTAAGCGCGATCCAGGAGATCACTCCCGCTTCCGAACCGCAGGAAAACATTGAAACCGTTCCGCTTTTGATTGAAGAAGAGCAAATTGAAGATACAAACGCTGAACCTGTATCGCAAGAGCCTATTAAACTTCCGCCTGCTCCTCCCGCTGCCCAGGTAACAGATCCTTCCCCCTCGCCCGATTTTTCTGAAAAAGAAAATAAACCCAGTCTTAACTTTGAAGGACCTGACTGGCTTAACCCCCAGGCGTCGGAGGAAGTAGAGGAAGATGTGAAAACCGAACAAAAGGTTCAGGAAGAAAAAACGGCTTCCGATAGCGAAGCCGAAGAAGAAAAACCAATTAATACAATGATGACCCATGTAATGGGTCAGGAAGATAGGCAGGAAATAACATCTTCTCCAGATCAGGCGGAGAAAGAAGAGGGAGATCCTGTAATTCTCGCCCTAATCAGGGAACTTGACCTTGCGATGCGGGAAGCTTCCCGCGCTTATGAAAACCAGAACAGTGAACAGGTGGCGGAAGCCACAGGACGTATAATCAGGGAATGTGACAAGTTTGGCTTACGGCTTCTGGCAAGGATGGCCAGCTGTGTGGAAAGGGCCGCAAAAGAAAATGATTTGTCCGCGCTTTCGGATCTTTTGCCGGAACTGGGCCTCGCTGTGGAAAGAAACAGGGTCGCGCTTAATGAAAATATCCGTAATTCGGGACAGGGATAGCGGCCCTGGCAGTTGCGCAATTATTCAAGACATGCAATTATTCCCGTATATTGTAAATGAATTTTGGCCGGTTTTGATGCGGGAGGCTATAAAGCGTATTAAGGAAACAGTTTTCCTTAAATTTTTTTGGAGGTTCTGATGTACGAAAGAGTCCTTTTGCCCCTCAGCGGCGATTTAAGGGATGACCGAACTGTGAAAGCCCTGAACAAGGCTGAACAAATTTGTGATGGGGAGCTTGTTATCCTGCATGTTACAGAACCGGTTTCCCAGACATTGAGCGGCGCCGGCAGGGAAGAAGTCATAAATGAGGATACAAACGCGGCCCTGATGCTTCTTGAACCTGTTATTGAACGGTTAAGAATGTCCAAGGTTCATTTCCATACCCGGATTGTCGCGGGAACAATAGCCGACACCATAATCCGCATTGCCGATGAAGAGGATGTTGACGTTATTGTCATGTACACAGATGGACGGGATGAATTGAAGGATCTTTTTCTGGGTTCCATTACCGAACGGGTTCTGCGCAATACGAGCAGGGATTTGCTGGCTATAAGAACATAATCCAGCCGCAATCCCACTGTCGGAAATTCTCATGAAGCTTTAAACTATAATATAATTTATCAATGCTCTGGCTACTGAAAAGTTTTTCTTCATGTATCTGGTATTTTTAATTTTATTCCATATTATTTCCCTGATAGCAGCGGGAAACGCCCTGTTGACAAAGCGGAATCCCCGTTCGGCGCTTGGCTGGACGGTGACTTTGATATTTCTGCCCGTTATAGGCCTGCTGTTATATTTAATATTTGGCATAGGACGCGCCAACAGCCGCGCGGAAAAAATAATGCGCCGGCTGGCCAAAATAACTTCTCATTATCATTCAATACATGGCCTGAATCAGGACTTTCCGCCGCTTCCCACGGAACAGGAAAGAAGGATGGATCATCTTGGACAGGCCGTGGCAGGCGAACCCCTGTGTCCTGGCAACAGCGTTGAACCGCTTCATAATGGGGATAACGCGTATCCCGCCATGATAGAGGCGATTTATAACGCCAAAGATCATGTTTATTTAAGCAGTTATATTTTTAATTACGGACATGCGGCCATAGCCTTTATCAATGCCCTGGAATATGCCCATAACAGAGGCGTGGATGTAAGGGTTCTCGTGGACGGAATAGGGGCGCTGTATTCATGGCGCAAACCCTGGAAAATTCTTGCGGACCACGGAATCCCCTCCATACGTTTCAGGCCTCCTTCGCTCTTTCCACCCAATTTGGGCATCAATCTCCGATCCCACCGCAAATGCCTGATTTGTGATGAAACGGGTTTTACGGGCGGAATGAACATAGCGGATGGCAATATTCAGGATTTGAAGGCCTTCGACCAGAAAATTCTTGAAATCCAGAAGAAAATTGGAGTAAGCGTCCCCCCTGTTGAAGTGAAGGCCTGGCGTTTTTTCCACAGACGCGTTCCCCCTATTCAGGATATGCAGTTTGTATGCAAGGGCGCGGTAGTGCAGCAGTTGCGGAAGGCGTTTTTGCTAAACTGGAGCTTTTGCAGCGGCGATTTGTCATTCCCTCCCCCCTCTTTTACACAAGGGAATGGAAACTGCCTGTGCAGGGTGATTATGGATGGACCAGGGAATGACGCGGACGCGATAAACGATCTTATGTCCGGCGTTATTGAGCTTGCAAAAAATTCAGTCACCATAATGACTCCCTATTTTTTGCCGACCCCGGAACTTACGGGGGCGCTCAGGGGGGCCGCTCAAAGAGGCGTTGACGTAAAAGTTATTCTGCCTTCAGAAAACAATCTGCCATTTATGACATGGGCATGTAAGCGTATTTTGCCTCCCCTTTTAAAAGCCGGTGTGCGCGTATGGCATCAGAAGCCCCCTTTTGCCCATACAAAACTTCTGTGCGTTGACGGCTTCTATTCCCTTATCGGGTCTGCCAATATGGATACCCGTTCCCTGCTTTTAAATTTTGAACTTGACACCGAAATATATAATACGGATTTTACCAAAAAAATTCTGGATTTTATGAATCAGCATATCCAGACCGGAAAAGAAGTCACGTCCGGGGAGTTAAAAAAACAGTCCCTTCTTGTCAGATTGCGTAATTCCGCCTGCTGGATCTTTTCTCCCTACCTTTAGTTTTAGATTGAGATAAAACATCAATTTATTCATGTAATCAGTCTTTTCACCAAGCTCCAAAAAAATTTTTATTCGAGTTCCTCTTTTTTAAGCCACTCATTAAAACTTTTTTTGGCCCGATCTGCGTATCTTTCCTTGCGCAATTTTTTGGGCATTCTTTCCTGAAGTTCCGGTAAAAGACCAAAATGGGCATTGGAAGGCTGGAAATTCCTGCCGGATCTCCCAAGATGCCTCAAGAGCCCGCCAAGTAGGCTTTCTTCAGGAGGAAGAGACAGGGGATGACCTTTTTCTTCCCTTCCAAGAGCAATGCCAAGCCAAAGCCCACAGGCTGCGGATTCAACATATCCCTCCACTCCCGTAATCTGGCCCGCGCAATAAATATTCGGCTTCTTCCTTAAGGAAAGATTTGAAGAAAGCACTTCTGGCGCATTCAGGAAGGTATTCCTGTGCATACTGCCAAAGCGCACAAATTCCGCATTTTCCAGGCCCGGAACAAGCCTGAATATCCTCTCCTGCTCTCCCTGTAACAATTTGGTCTGGCAGCCTACAAGATTGCAGGTTTCCATATTGACATTCTCCGCCCTGAGCTGAAGCGCGGCCCAGGGCCGTCTTCCCTGACGCGGATCAAGCAGACCCACTGGCTTCATGGGACCAAAGGTCAATGTCCTTTCCCCCCTCCTTGCCAGAGCCTCGATAGGCATGCATCCTTCAAAATGTTTCTCCTCATCATGGGCCTTGAATGTTTTTCCCATCAAAAGCTCCTGATAAAACAGCTGATATTCCTCTTTTGTCATGGGGCAATTTATATATGCTCCCTCTCCAGGAATATTTTCATATCTTGAAGCCCTAAAGGCTATATTCATATTGACTGAATCGGTCCAGATAACAGGAGCGATGGCATCATAAAAATAACAATAATCTGTGCCACATGTCTGGGAGAGGGATCTGGCCAGATTATCGGAAATCAAGGGTCCGGCGCAAATGACGCATTTTCCCGAGGAACTGTCATAAAGGCGGGGATCTTCAAGGCTTTCTATTCTCTTGCTGATTAAACGTATATTTTTTTCCGCATAAATCATGGCTTCAATTTCCGCTGAAAAGCGCTCCCGATCAACAGCCAGCGCCTTTCCCGCATCCACGCGGGTTTTATCAGCCGCGGCCATTACGGAACTTTCCAAAAGGCGCATTTCTTTTTTCAAAAGTCCAATACCGCTTGTTTCCTCTTCTGACCGAAAAGAATTTGAACAAACGAGTTCCGCAGGCTTGTCCGTGACATGCGCTTTGGATCGAAATTCCGGTTTTTGCTCATATATGGTTACATGGTAGCCTTGCCTGGCAAGCGAAATGGCGCATTCACAGCCAGCAAGCCCAGCCCCGACGACAACGAAATCAGTTTTGGCCATTATTTCCCCGCACCCTTTTGCAAATATCGCAAAAATAATTTATAAGACAGTCATGGGATAATTATTATCCATCAAGCTTTCTCCTTAATAAACTATATCCATTTAAAAAAATATCAAATCGCGGGCTAAAAAATGTGTCTTCCACTTTCCCCATTCCAGAGGCGAACGTTGTCTCCCTGATTAAAATATCAGGTATCATTGACATATATACTGGCAATTACTAGAGTTTTGCCCATGATTTTTGGTAAATATCACCTGGTTATTTTCAAGGAAGGAAAAAGCGGCTCAAGCAATCTCCATATAAGGGGATGGCTGATCGCGCTTTTTATCCTTTTTATTATTGCCCTTGTAGCCTGTAATGTCTGGCTCTGGCAAAGGTGGTTTGAAGCCCGCAATCTGGAAATGGATCTTGCAAACGCGGATCGCCTTATAAAGGAGCAGAAACAGCAAACCATTAATCTGGCCGAAAAAATAACCGCCATTGGCCAGGATTTGGAAAGAATCCGGCGCTTTGATTCCAAACTGCGCCTGATGATGAATATGGAAAAGGAACCGGCTGAAGTGGGCGTCAGTCCTGGTGATTTTTCCCGAACCTATCTTCCCCTGCATCGACAGGAGCTGGCTGTCCGCAAAATGCAGGATTTTCTGGATAAGCTTGGCGAGGCTACCCGCCTTGAAGAAGTCAGACAGCAAGATCTTTTGTACGCGCTGCGCGAAAACAGGGGCATTCTTTCTTCTGTTCCCTCTATCTGGCCTGTCACAGGTTTTATTTCTTCCAGTTTCGGAGGGCGGAAATCTCCCTTTGGAACGGGAAGCCAGTTTCATAAAGGACTTGATATAAGCAGCCGCATCGGAACTCCCGTAATCGCTCCAGGAGAGGGAACAGTGATTTTGGCCTCTCCGGAAAGCGGATATGGTAATAGTGTTGAGATTGATCATGGCGGAGGCATTGTTACCAAATATGCGCACCTACAGCGATCGATAGTGAAGCCTGGCCAATGGATCAAAAAAGGAGAGGTTTTGGGCTATGTGGGAATGACCGGTCGTACGACCGGACCGCATCTTCATTATGAAGTCCGGCTGAATGGCGTGCCCGTAAATCCCATGCGCTATATCCTGGAATAAAAAATCAATTTATAAAGGAGCTTTAATATGGCAAAAGCAGGCGATATTTCCATGATCCTTAAACTTCTGGCCGGCCTGGTTATAGGGGCTCTTCTCGGATTTGTCGTGAATGAGCCAGTAATGCTTGTTATTGTTTCAATCCGTCATATTCTGGGGCAAATAATCTTTTTCCTTGTGCCGCTGGTCATTGTCGGCTTTATTACCCCCGCCATTGTGCGCCTTGGACAGAACGCAAGCAAAATTCTTGTCGCGGCGGTTGTCCTCGCATATTGCTCTTCCGTGGGGGCGGCCCTTTTTTCAATGGTGTCAGGATATATTGTAATCCCCCATCTTTCCATCGCGACGGAAACTGAAGCATTGCGCAAGGTTCCTGAAATGGTCTTCCGTCTGGACATTCCCCCCCTCTTTAGCGTTATGAGCGCCCTTATCACCGCTCTCTTCCTTGGACTTGGCATAGCCTGGACCAAGGCACAAACGCTCGCTACCCTTTTTAACGAATTTGAAAAAGTCATAAGCTGGCTTGTGACCAGCGTCCTTATTCCCATACTGCCCTTCTTTGTCGGTCTCTGCTTTATGGGACTTGCGTATGAGGGTTCCTTGACCAGACATTTGCCCATATTCATTACCATGGTCGTTCTGGTTATCATAGGTCAATTTGTCTGGCTTGCCATCCTCTACAGCATTGGCGGTCTGGTGTCAGGGCGCAATCCTTCCCAGGTATTCCGCTACTATGTACCCGCCTATCTTACAGCCGTGGGAACAATGTCCAGCGCCGCCACCCTCCCTGTCGCGCTTAATTGCGCGCGCAGATCTCCCGTTTTAAGTTCCACCATGGTAGAATTTATGGTCCCCCTTGGAGCCACAGTCCATCTTTGCGGCTCTGTCCTGACTGAAACGTTTTTTGTCATGACAATACATCTTATGCTTTATGGAAGCCTTCCTTCGCTTGGAACAATGGTCCTCTTCTGCGTCCTTCTGGGAATATTCGCGGTCGGCGCGCCAGGCGTCCCCGGGGGAACAGTCGTGGCATCTCTTGGTATTGTTACCAGCGTGGTTGGCTTTGATCAGACAGGAGTGGGACTGCTTATAGCAATCTTCGCCCTGCAGGACAGTTTCGGAACAGCCTGCAATGTGACGGGCGATGGAGCGCTAACCCTCATTCTGGATGGTATTTTTAACAGAAACGGCCAGCTGGGACCACTACAGCACAGTTCGGAAGTGACACATGAATAAGGAGCGGATTCTTAATCTTCTTCACCAGGAAGTTGTGCCAGCCATTGGCTGCACCGAGCCAATAGCCGTTGCGCTTACCGCCGCGAAAGCCGCGGAAACCCTTGGTGAAGAAGTGGAAAAACTGGACGTTGCCGTCAGCGCCAATCTTTTAAAAAATGGGATGGGAGTTATCGTTCCTGGGACAGGCCAAATGGGTCTTGGTATAGCGGCGGCAGTGGGAGCGGTCGGCGGAGAAAGCTGTCTGGCCCTTGAATGCCTTCGCAATATCAACGATGGGCACCTGGAAAAGGCGCGCAAGCTTCTGGGCGAAAACAGGATTGATCTTCATTTGCCAGATAATGATCTCCTCCTCTACTGCAAGGTGACCGCCTATGGAAAGAACGGCAAGGCCAGCGCCGAACTGCGGGACTCTCATTCCAATTTGTGCAGGATCTGGAAAGATGACGAACTTGTTTATGAAAAACCGGATTGCGCTGTGGGCGAAGACGCGGCCTGCAATTCGGAATGGCCTTTATCTGTTGCCTTGATTTATGACTTTGCCTCAAGCGCTCCCCTGGAAGATCTGGATTTTATCCTGGAAGCCGCAAGCATGAACAGGAAAGTCGCGGAAGAAGGCTTACGGGAAGCTTATGGCCTGGCGGTAGGCAAAAATATGGATTCAAGAATAAGCAAAAAAATGCTTTCAGACGATATGCCAGCCTTTGCGGTTAAACTCACAGCCGCCGCCGCGGATGCCAGAATGGCGGGAGTCAAGATGCCCGTAATGAGCAACTCCGGAAGCGGCAACCAGGGCATAACCTGCACAATGCCCGTTGTCGCCTGCGCCATACGTATGGAAAAACCGGATGAAACCCTTGCCCGGGCGCTTATAATCAGCCACCTCACCGCCATACACATTAAACACCATCTGGGCCGCCTGTCCGCCCATTGCGGTGCCATGGTGGCGGCCACCGCCGCCGCCTGTGGAATAGCCTACCTGATGGGGGGCAGTGAAAAAGAAATGGAAATGACCGTCCGCAACATGGTGGGCAATGTTACCGGCATGATCTGCGATGGCGCCAAAAGTTCCTGCGCCCTGAAAGTGGCTTCGGCGGTAGGCGCGGGCATCCAGGCGGCAATGCTCGCTCTGGATGGATCCGTGGTGCCCGGCCATGAAGGTATTGTTTCAGATAACATAGAAGACTGCATAGCCAACCTGGGCCGCCTGGGATCCACCGGCATGAAAGAGACAGACAAGGTGATTCTGGATATCATGCTCCACAAAAAATAGCCGAATTCCATAGCTTACCTGGCAATAAAACATTTTTAACCCTGTTTTATTTTTTCTCTGGCATTTTTATACTGCCCTATTGATATAAACGAAAGTCTAGATTAAGTTTAACGCATAAAATTCTGATTCAGGGAAAAATTCAAAAGGAGGCTTCCATGCGTAAATTGCTGCTTTTCTGTCTTTTTCTTCTGGCCGCGGCCTTGCTTGTCCCTCAAACTTCCTGGTCGCAGGGAGGGCCAAAAACCATTTATAAATTGAAAGATGTATTTCCTGTGGCAGGCCGGCAGGGAGTGGCCTGTGACGGAAAATATATTTATGTTTCCGGTTCAAAGGCTCTCTATAAATATGATATGCACGGCAAGCTAATCATGCAGAATGACAAGCCATTTGATGGCTATCCCATTGCCTCAAATCACATCGGCGATATAGATGTCTATAATGGTGAGCTTTATATAAGCGCCGAAAACTTCATGGATGGAGTGGGCAAGGATATCCAGATTGCGGTGCATGATACTGAAAATTTGAAACTGAAACGCAGTTTCGCCTTTGAACCCAAGTCCGGTCAGGAAGAAGTTTCAGGAATAACAGTTGATCCTGTAAAAAAGACTGTCTGGATGTGCTCCTGGGTAGGCGGCGAAAGCGGCAATTACCTCTATGAATATGATCTGACGGGAAAATACTTGCGTAAGGTTCATCTGCAGCCTGTTCCCCAATACGTCCAGGGCGTTTACTGGGTCAATGGAGATCTGTTTGTGACCGCGGACGATGGCATTGCGGACGATAATGATCCTGATCATATATACAGAGTGCATATATCATCTTCTTCCAGCGCGCCGGTGACCCTGGAAAAAACTCTGGACGAAGCCATCAAGCAGGGCGAGATTGAAGGCCTCTGCATTGATCCGACCAATGGCGATCTTCTGGTTCTGCAAAATCGGGGAGCCCGTATCGTGCTTGGCATGCCCAAGGGAATGTATCCTGGATATGACAAGGAAATTAGTGAAGTTTACCGTTATGAAGTAATCAAAAAAGGCATGCCCCCGAAGAAATAGCCGATTGACATCTCTGGCCGGCCTATGCGCCGGCCTTTTATTTTTTAATTAAAACCTTTACACGTTTTGTCAGATATATAAAAATATTTAAGGGCAATTTTAAAATCTGAAATCCATATAAAAATTAAACGCCAGGGTTCAAAATATTTGCTGCAATAAGACATGAAAAAGCCAGACGCGTGCAAAAATTGTTCACCATCATTTTGACTGTTCAATCAACCAATTTTATGATAAAGTCAATTTTAAGGAGCATGACAATTTTGCATGCGGGATGGCTACATACTCTGGACGTCAGACACTGAACATGTTATAGAAATTTTAAAAAATTTTACAAGATTTTTGTCAGAAATGTCCGGACAGTCCGGCATAAATTGGCTCAAGAGCCAAGGAGGATTATATGGCAAAAATGAAAACCATGGATGGTAATACAGCGACCGCCCATGTTTCCTATGCTTTAACCGAAACAGCTGCCATTTACCCCATTACGCCTTCGTCTCCCATGGCGGAAGTCATGGACGAGCTTGGCGTAAAGGGCGCGAAAAACATTTTTGGCCAGCAGGTCGTAGTGCGGGAAATGCAATCCGAAGCCGGAGCCGCGGGCGCGGTACATGGAATGCTTGCGGGAGGTTCCCTGACAAGCACTTATACCGCTTCCCAGGGTCTTTTGCTGATGATTCCCAACATGTATAAAATTGCCGGCGAATTGCTTCCCGGCGTTTTTCATGTTTCAGCCCGCGCGCTGGCAAGTCAGGCGCTGTCAATATTTGGCGACCATCAGGACGTAATGGCCTGTCGTCCCACAGGTTTTTGCTTTCTTGCGTCCGCTTCCGTTCAGGAATGCATGGATCTGGCCCTGGTAGCCCATCTTTCGGCTATCGAAGCCAGCCTTCCTTTCTGTCATTTCTTTGATGGTTTCCGCACATCCCATGAATTCCAGAAAATATCCACAATTGAGCTTGATGAAATCAAAAAAGTCGTTGAGAACAGCCCAATTATGGAAAAAATCCAGGAATTCCGCTCAGTTGCCATGAATCCGGAACATCCGGACATTCGGGGCACCGCCCAGAATCCCGATATTTATTTCCAGAGCATAGAAGCCTGCAATCGCTTCTATGACGCTGTTCCGGAAATTGTTGAAGAAAACATGAAGAGGGTTGAGAGCATTACCGGCCGCTCCTATCATCTCTTTGATTATGTGGGCGATCCCCATGCCGACCGCATTATCATCAGCATGGCTTCTTCCTGTGAAGTCATCGAAGAGACTGTTCATTACCTGAATACCCGCGGAGAAAAAACCGGCCTTGTCAAGGTCCGTCTTTTCCGCCCCTTCTCCATGGAGCACCTGTTCAGGGTTCTTCCCGCCAC
>CAYNKM010000002.1:21280-25960 GCA_964397795.1 uncultured Desulfovibrio sp.
ACCCACACTTCCCTGGAAGTTAAGGAACAGATCGATACCGCTCTTCCTGGAACAACCCAGTGCAAGTTCTATGGTTTCGGATCAGACGGCACAGTTGGCGCCAACAAGCAGGCTGTCAAAATTATTGGCGACAATACCGATATGTACGCCCAGGCTTATTTCTCCTATGACTCCAAAAAGTCGGGCGGCCTGACCATCTCTGACCTGCGTTTTGGCAGCCAGCCAATCAAATCCCCCTATCTTATTGATAGCGCGGATTATATCGCCTGTCATAAAAGCAGTTATGTGACAGAATACGATCTTCTGGAAGGCATCAAGGATGGCGCGGTCTTTGTCCTTAATTCCAGCTGGACCCTTGAGGACATGGAGAAGCATCTTCCTGCCGCCATGAAGAGAACAATCGCGCGTAAAAAACTGAAATTCTATAATATAGACGCGGTTAAGGTCGCGCAGGAAGTTGGACTCGGCGGTCGCATAAACATGATTATGCAGACCATCTTCTTCAAGCTTGCCGATATTATTCCCTTTGATGAAGCTGTCAAATATCTGGAAGAATCCATCCGCAAGACCTACGGACTGAAAGGCGACAAGATAGTGAACATGAATATCGCCGCTGTTCACCAGTCCCTGCCGGCCTTGCAGGAAGTGCATTATCCTGAATCCTGGAAGGATACCACGGAAGGCGCGGTTGTCACCCATCCCCATGACACCGAATATGTGCGTGAAATCGTACGCCCAATTCTGGCCCAGCAGGGGAACAAGCTTCCTGTTTCCGCCATGGATCCAGCCGGATTCATGCCCACGGGCACAGCCGCATATGAAAAACGCGGCGTAGCCATTTTCATCCCCGAATGGATTCCTGAAAATTGCATCCAGTGCTTCCAGTGTTCTTTTGTATGTCCTCACGCCACCATCCGGCCTGTTCTGGCGACAGAAGAAGAAATGGCAGGCGCTCCGGAAGCGTTTACCACCAAAGACGCCATTGGCAAGGAACTCAAGGGTCTTAAACTGCGTATGCAGGTCTATCCTGAAGACTGCGTGGGCTGTGGCTCCTGTGTGAACGTATGTCCCGCCAAGACCAAGGCTCTGACCTTAAAACCGCTTCAGGAGCGGCTGGAAGTTGAAAAGGCCAACCTTGATTTCTCCCAGGACCATATCAGTCTCAAGGACAATCTCCTGCCCCGCGATACAGTCAAGGGTTCGCAGCTTCAGCAGCCCTTGCAGGAATTCTCCGGAGCCTGCGCCGGTTGCGGCGAAACTCCCTATGTCAAGGTTCTTACCCAGCTCTTTGGAGAAAGGATGCTGGTCGCAAACGCTACAGGCTGTTCCTCTATCTGGGGCGCGTCTTCTCCGACCACCCCATATTGCACCAATAACAAGGATGGTTTCGGACCTGCCTGGGGCAACTCCCTCTTTGAGGATGCCGCGGAATTCGGCTACGGCATAGATCAGGCTTATGTGTATCGCAGAAACCAGCTTGCTGATGTTGTCAGGGAAGCGCTTAAGGTAGAAGGCATTACTCCTGAACTTAAGGCTGCCCTCCAGGGCTGGCTTGACAATAAGGAGGATGCGGAAGGATCCCGCAAATATGGGGAACTCATCCTTGAGAATTTAAGCGATTTTGACAGCCCGCTTGCCGATACCCTCTGGGACATGAATGATCTTTACACCAAAAAGAGCGTCTGGATCTTTGGCGGCGACGGCTGGGGCTACGACATCGGCTTTGGCGGTCTTGATCACGTTCTGGCAAGTGGAGCGGACATCAACGTTCTCCTTATGGATACGGAAGTTTATTCAAATACTGGCGGCCAGTCCTCAAAAGCCACTCCTTTGGGAGCCGTGGCCCAGTTTGCGGCCTCTGGCAAGAGAATTGGCAAAAAAGCCCTGGGCCGCATGATGATGACATATGGGTATGTGTATGTGGCATCCATCGCAATGGGCGCTGACAAGCAACAGACTCTCAAGGCCTTCAGGGAAGCGGAAGCTTTCAAGGGCCCCTCACTCATCATTGCATATGCTCCCTGCATTAACCAGGGAATCCGCAAAGGCATGGGCTGGAGTCAGCTGGAATCCAAAACAGCGGTTGAAATCGGCTACTGGCCTCTCTTCCGCTATAATCCAGATCTGGCGAAAGAACACAAGAATCCCTTCCAGCTTGACAGTAAAGAGCCCAAGGGTGATTTCCAGGCCTTCCTCGATGGCGAAAACCGCTACGCGTCTCTTAACAAGATCCGTCCCGAACTTTCGCCAATACTCAATAAGGATCTGGCAGAAGCCTATAAGGAACGTTATATCATGCTGAAACAGATGGCCGATCTTCCTTTCCCCGGCACCTGGCCTGGAGAAGAGGATGAATAATTGCTGGCAGCTAAAGCCCAGCCGGCTTTCGCATAGAACAGCAAAATCGACTTATGTACTGATTGGCATATATTGTTTGTAACAGCCGCAGGACGGCATTAAGGAAAGGCGCGGCTTATTACCGCGCCTTTTATAATTCATATCGTTTGCCCGCTATCGGAATAATTTATTATTGTCTTTAACGTATCTAGCCAGAGAAGGAAAAATATGAAACACAATGCCCTATATATAACGGCTACCGGACCAACAACCGGTAAAAGCGCCATAGCCCTGGGTGCTATGCAGATGTTGAGCCGGATTATGGGAAGAGTGGCTATTTTCCGGCCCATTATTAATGAACCCCAGCTGGATGATCAGGATCCCGACATCCACCTGATGCTGGAATATTTTAAACTTGATCAGGATTATAAGGACAGTTTCGCCTATACCCAAAAAGAGGCGCGTGACATAATAAATCAGGCTTCCATAAATCTTCTTCTGGAAAATATTATTCAGAAGTTTAAAAAGCTGCAAGATTCCTATGATTTTGTTCTCTGCATAGGAACCGATTTCCTGGGCAAGGATCCAGTCTTTGAATTTGATCTGAATGCGGACATTGCCTCCAATCTGGCATGTCCTGTCATGCTGGTAACGAGCGGAGACAATATAGGATACAGGGATCTGGCTGATTCCCTTCAGCTGGTCATGGAAAGTTTAAGTCCCTATGGACTTGACGTAATCGCCACGATAATAAACCGTTCCACTCTCAATCAGACCGAACTTGACGAACTCCGTCATGTCCTGAGCCGTTTTTATGACGATAGTTTAATCTATGCCATACCCAATGATCCTGTACTTGGAAGAGCGACCATAAATGATGTCATGAAAGGTTTGAACGCCCAGATTATACAGGGGGAAAAGCTTCTGGATACCTCTGTTGGAGATTATCTGGTGGCGGCAATGCATGTTGATAATTTTGTGAAATATATCGAGCAGGATCAGCTGGTAATAACTCCTGGCGACAGGACCGACATTCTGTTGGCTGCCCTGGCTTCCAGATTTTCCGCTTCAATGCCCAATATTGCCGGTGTCCTGCTCACGGGCAATATGCGTCCGCCGGAAAGTGTAATGAAGCTTATAGATGGCTGGAGCGCGACCCCCCTTCCTATCCTCCTCACTGAAGCGCATACTTACCGCACAATAACCGCCCTGCAGGAAATATACGGACTTATCGGCCCTGGCGATACCCGCAAAATAAACACCGTTCTTGGCCTGTATGAACATTATGTAAATAGCAAGGAAATTGCGAAACGCCTGCTTGAAGAGAGCAAAGTTGAGCGAATGACGCCCATGATGTTTGAATTTGAATTAATTGAGAGGGCCAAAAAGGATAAACAGCGCATAGTTTTGGCCGAAGGAGAAGAAAACAGAATCCTTCAGGCAACCGACATACTCCTGCGCAGGGAAGTGGCCGAAATATATCTTCTGGGCAATCCCGGACAAATTGCCCAGCGCGCCAGGGATTTGAACCTGGATATTAATAACGCCATTATTGTGGATCCGTCCCAATCGCCCAAATTCCGCGAATATGTCGAGGCTTATTACGAATTCCGCAAGGCCAAGGGCATCACTATGGAAAAAGCGGAAGATATTATGATGGATCCCACTTATTTTGGCACAATGATGGTCAAGATGGGGGACGCGGATGGCATGGTTTCCGGCTCCATAAACACTACGGCCCACACCATTCGCCCCGCATTTGAGTTTATCAAAACCAAACCTGGTTTTTCCGTTGTCAGCTCCGTGTTCCTGATGTGTCTGAAGGATCGGGTTCTTGTCTTTGGCGACTGCGCCGTCAATCCCAACCCCACTGCCCAGCAGCTCGCAGAAATTGCCGTAGCCTCCGCCCATACCGCCAAAGTGTTTGGCATTACCCCAAGAGTTGCCATGCTTTCATATTCCACCGGCAGCTCGGGAAAGGGCGCGGATGTTGACATTGTTATTGAAGCCACAAAAATCGCGAAGGAAATGGCGCCGGATCTGGCCCTGGAAGGGCCGCTCCAGTATGACGCGGCAATTGATCCCATTGTGGCCAGCACGAAACTTCCGGGAAGCAAGGTGGCAGGCAAGGCTACCGTCTTTATTTTCCCCGATCTTAATACTGGCAACAATACCTATAAGGCGGTTCAGAGGGCGGCGGGCGCGGTCGCCATTGGTCCGGTATTGCAGGGGCTTAATAAGCCGGTAAACGATCTTTCCCGCGGTTGTCTTGTTCCCGATATTGTCAATACGGTGGCAATAACCGCGATTCAGGCCGCGGCGGATAAAATAAAGTAAGGAATG
>CAYNKM010000003.1:0-2052 GCA_964397795.1 uncultured Desulfovibrio sp.
AGGAAGTAAGGCTTGTACGCAAGCATCTTGGAGAATTGCTTGCGGTGAGCGGTCCTCCCGGTCCTATCCGATCAGAATAAACGCCCTAAAAATCAAATATTTTTTAAGTTTTATTTTCGATACTGATGGGAAAAATTTTTATCATATAATGAAGAAGGGCGCGCCGCCTTGCCAGAAGATGGCAACACAAGAAAAACGGTTTGGGATTCCAGACCGTTTTTTTGAACGCAATCCGCAAGTTCATTTAAAGTGGTCCAGACAAGTTTCTGGGCAGGCCAGCCTACCCGGTGGGCGCAGAGGATACGGGTATCATCGGGCAGATGCCGGGAAAGTTCATCCTGGACTTGCGCGGCAAGCTTGCCGGAAAGATAAATGGCCATCGTTGTTTGATGACTGGCCAGACTGGCGATACTCTCTTCAGGTGGAATAGGCGTTCTTCCCGCCTGTCTGGTAATAATCAGGCTCTGGGAGATTTCCGGCAGGGTAAAGCTAATTCCCGCGACGGCAGCGGCGGCGCAGGCGGCGGTTATTCCAGGTATTACTTCCCAGGCAAATCCGTCCCTGTTGAGTAAAGCGATTTGTTCCGGAAGCGCTCCATACAGGGATGGATCTCCGGTATGAATTCTGACTGCCAGCTCTCCTCTCTTAAGGGACTTTATAATCAGGTCATGGTTTTCTTCCAGGGTCAGGAACGCTGAATCAATGACAGGCACAGACGGACGCGCCAAATTAATAATCGCCCTGGGCACCAATGATCCCGCATAAAGGATAAAATCAGCCTCCTCTATGGCTCTTTTACCTTTAATGGTAAGCAGATCGGGATCTCCAGGCCCTGCGCCCACAAAAATAACCATTGGCTTTTTATAGGCCATTTCATTCCCCTTTGTGAATTTTAAACAGAAAAACCGGATTTTCCGCGACAAAACGCATACCCTGCCCCAATGGCTCCCCCTTTGAAAGTTGAGATTGGTAAAAGCTGGTTTGCATATTGTCATTCCATTTATGATTAAGGCATTTTTGCAAGTTCTCCAGAAGAATGCAGCAGATTACCATATTTCCTCCAGATAAAAGCTTGTCCGCGCAAACGTCAAGAAGGGAATAAGCATCAGGCGAAGACAGCCCTCCGCCAATAAAAATTTTTGAAGGTCGGGGTAATCGGCCCAGAATTTCCGGAGCGTGACCCCATACGACTTTCATATTGGGACAGGCCAAAATTCTTCTGTTATACTGAATATCCAGCGCTCTGGCGCTTTTTTCTTCAATAGTCCATACTGTTCCCGCTGTGGCTGTTTCAGCCATTCTACACGCCAATAATCCTGATCCCGCCCCAACATCCCAGACAGTATCTTCAGGTTTAATTTGCAGAAGCTCCAGAATTATTCCCCTGCGCAATTCAGGCGTGGAATAATTTCCCAACAGGTTATATTTGCTATATGGAAACTGCTTTTTTTCTTTATGACGGATAAAAATACTTAAACATACTGAAGAAAAGCGCTGCATGGCGCAATTTTTAAGACTATATCTATGAATTTGTTCTTCAACAGAACCCAGATTCTGAAACGTATGGACTTCATAATTATCCAGACCCCTGTCCAGAAGAAAACGTGCGACGTAATCTGGCCCTGGTTCGTTTCCTGAGAGTAGGCAAAAATTTTTTCCGGATGTCAAAATCCTCATAAGGGGGGACATGTCGTTACGACCATGCAGGGAGAATATGGATATATTTGCCCAGGGCAATCCTATTTTGGAGCAGGCAAGTTGAAGGGAGCTTACAGAAGGTATAATTTTAATTGGCCAGCTCGCTCCCATCTCCGACAAGGTGGATGCCAAACCAAAAAAGAGGGGATCTCCACTTGCGAGAAGCAGGATATTTCCACCCTGTTGACTTATTTCCCCAAGTTTGGCCAAAAAGGATCGAATTGGAAATTCAAGGGGTACAAGTTTGGTTTGACCTATGTTTTCTAACTGGGAAAGCAATCTGGGAGATGCGGAAATTATATCAGCTTCAGAAAAGATATGGGCATGTTTTTGGGATAAAAAATTCAGCGCGTC
>CAYNKM010000003.1:2152-25671 GCA_964397795.1 uncultured Desulfovibrio sp.
CAATTTAATTTCTATATGGACGCTATTTCCTGACCGTCATAATCAAAAAGATGAATACGTATAGGCTGTCGGGCAAATCTTTCCATATTGGTTTTGGCCAGATGAAGCGCTTTATCAATTATATTGCCATAAGCCTGCTCGCGGGCCAAAAAGTCCAATGCTTCCCTTGCGGTATTACATCGTTCAATTTCCCGTATGCAGGAGGCATTCTCGGACTGACAAATTTTTACAAGAAAGTCCAGATTCAAGTTTTTTTTATGGGCATGGGTATTGGTTGACCCTTGAGCCAGTTTACACATTTTTCCAAATAAACATCCCCAGATAATCTGATTAAATCCCGCAATCCGGGCGAGTGTGAGCGACATGGCCACCATGTCCGCAGCCTGAACATACGCATAGGGGGAAAGCTGGGGATATAATTTTTTTAAATATTTTTCAGATTGTCTTCCTCCGCTAAAACAGATTTTTTTCAGTCCGCATGTTTTGGCAAAATTTATTTGCTGTCTTATGGTTTTTGCCCAGGCGTTATTACTATAGGGGCGTACAAGACCGCTGGTTCCCAAAATGGATATGCCGCCCTCAATTCCAAGTTTTGGGTTGAGCGTATGTCTTGCTATCTTTTCCCCATCAGGAACGCTTATTACTGCTTCCAGCTCATATTTAAGAATGGCAGGATTATTTAATGAGAGCTTGTTAAGGAATAAACTGGCGGCCACAAGTAACTGCTGTTTGGGAACAGGGTTTATGGCCGCTTCTCCCGGGGGTATCGCAAGTCCGGGTTTGGTGACAATTCCCACCCCCTTACCCCCTTTTATTTTAATAATTTCCTGAGTAAACGGGTGCCTGGCATCAAGGGAGGGATATGCAATCAGGGTTACATAAATTGGAAGTCCCGTGGTAACATCCGGATCATCCCCTCCGTTTTTTATGACTGCGGCATGAGTTAAAATCGCCTTTCTGTCTATTCTGATATTACTGCCTGGGGCAGGGCCATAAGCCGCCTGATAAAGGGGCAAATTGGCCCATTTTAATTTATCTTGAGATATGGAAGGAAGATTTTCCGGAAAAGGGGGAATGGGTACTGAAAGACTGGAAGAAGCGTTTCCTGAAAACATGAGTTCAAGAGCCGCGACAAGAGCCGCGGTCGCCGTTGTGCCGGTTGTAAAACCTTCACGAAGCATTAAAAATTGCCGCTCTGGAAAGGATTTTGAACATTTTCAAGTCATTATTGGGAGAATAGCAAGAAAAGATATTAAATATCAGGAAGGAATAGTTCGCCTCTCGCGCATAAGAGAACCTCTCCGCTCAGGGAAGCCTTGTTATTTTCTCCCAGGATTATTTTCAATAGAGATCCTCCTGGCTGCTGAATGGAGAATTCCCTGTTACCCTGAAACTCGCATAGGGCCAGGGCAAGCGCGAGAGATGCGGAACCGCAGGAGCTTTCAAGCATACATGTTCCAGATGATGGCACTTCTACATATGGCAGGATGCGCAGATCTTCATTCTGCCGCTGCCACCATATAATTCCATTTGCTGGATATTGGCCAAGGTTATAAATTTTTCTTAACTTTGAGGATAGGGAGGAAAGATGCGCGGATTCGGGCCAATCGTCCGCAAGGAGCAGATGGGTAATGCCCGGAAGGTCAACCTGAATTATTTTATCGGCTAGCCGCCTTATATTGACATTCTGAAAAGAAAAAGCTGCCGTGACCTGCCATGCGGGAATATTTCCCCTGACAAATAGCCGGACTGGTTCTGGGGATCCGGAAACCGTTATCAAGAATTGAGTTCCGCTACTGTCATAAGGAGATGTTAGCGCGAGCAGAGCGCCAAAAGCGCGGCAGGCATTGGCACAAAATTCGCCGCCGCCCATTTGAAGTCTGGATGAGGCCAAATCTGCCATCCCGCATTGTTCAGCCTCAATTCCTTCGGGTAAAAGGGCCAATCGGCAATACTCACTTGTAAGCTGATTGATTTGTCCGGTGAGCAATAGGGTAGTATTACCTGAAGGGCTGAATTTATAAAAGGGAAAAGAGGGCATAAAAGTTTGTTCTTAAATACCTTCCTGCGTCTGGCTTGCGGAAGCATGAGCATCGTCCAAAGGATGTTTTTCCATACTGGGATCCCATGGCTTGCTGCAGCGGGCAAGGGGAATGAAACCGCTTCCTGCCGCATATTTCAGATAGGGTTTCTCAATTGCGGGGGGCAATGCAGGGGCATGACGGGTCATGAGAAGCCCGGCTTCGGGATCATTAATTCCGCTTAAGTAGTCAGTGACTGTTACAAAACGGTCACAGCCGCCAGCTTTCAGGTGGCTAATTATACGGGGAAGATCATCTACTGTGGTTTTATGGGAATCATGGAAGAGGAAGACTCCTCGCAACTGCCCGTTTTCATATATAGTTCCACGGGTTGAGACAAGTTTCCCATAATCTTCCGGCAAATGCTTCCAGTCTTTGCTGTCCAGAGACCAGAGCATAATGGAGACCCCCAAATTATCAGCTATACTGACGGTTCTTTCATCAAAGGAACCATATGGCGGACGGAAAAACAGGGGAACGACTCCATGGGATCGAAGCAGTTTATCCGTTTCCCGAATCTGGCTGGCTTGTGATTCGGTAGAAAGTTTGCGTAAATTTGGATGAGACCAGGAGTGATTACCCACTTCATGGCCTTCCTTAAGCATTCTTTCTACAAGCGAAGGATATTGTTGGACCTGCTGGCCCAGGAGAAAGAATGTGGCTGGAATTTTGTATTGGGCAAGCATATCCAGCAGAAAGGGGGTATTGGGAGAGGGACCGTCATCAAAAGTCAGGGCGCATAAATTTTCATTCATGGGCTGATCCATTATGACGTTGCCATCAACAACCCTGGAAAATGAATAACCGGGAAGAAAAATAAAAAAGCCCAGAAAAATAAACAATAATTTTTTTAATGTTGTAATCATCTTCATAAAACTGCCGTATTTACAGGTAGCCTTGATATTTAAGGCAGAAGCTATCTCAATTCCAATTTTGATTTATACGTTCCAGGGGATGCCAACCCTTAAATCCGTGTCCCGAAGGTTTTATCAAGCATGAATTTTTAATCCAGGCAATCGCACAAGGTACGGGCACGAAGGGAAGGTATTATTATAGATCCTTTTAAAATTTCAGCCTTTACTTCCTTTACTCTTCTGACAATATTTTTTAAGGAGGGATCTTTCAGAACCGCTTCTGATAACTCAAAGTCCACTCCTCCATTGGCCAAATCATAAATCCGTATTTCTTTTCCGGCATATTTTGGGGATGCGGCAGATTCCATAATTTCATAAACTGCCTGATCCGTTTTTTTTGAAACAAGTCCCAGAGATTTGGCCGGAAGCAGATAGCCATCAATTGCTATATGCCAGATCTGTTTTGTTTCCAGACCTGGAAGGACATTCTGGTTAGCGGCTCCCGCAGCCAGAGCAATAATATTTGCTCCTTTATCCATCAGCCATTGAGCTTTTTGTTTCGCCAAATCTTCATCTGTAAACGAATTGGTTATGGCCTGGGCGAATTTACAATCTGATCCCCCGAGCTTTATGCCTTCGGCAAAGCCATTGGCCAAAGAGCGTATGGCGGGGCTGTCTTCTCCGGACAGCCATCCGGCGATGGCTGGCGCGTTTCTTTTTGCGGCATTTTGTTCGGAGAACATCGCGGCTGCCAGACCGGCAAGAAAAGAAGCCTGTTCATCAGCAAAGGTAATTGACATGATATTGGGAGCGCGGATACCAGCGTCCAAACAGCCAAATTTCACTCTTCTGAAATTCGCGGCATTATCCCTCAGAATTTCATGAAAATTATCCGTAGCGACAAGCACCAGATCCGACTCGGACGCTGCCCTGCGGAAAATGTCAGTACGGTCAGACGCTTTTTCCGCAATAACCACCCGGATCTTAAAATCAAAAGCTTTTGCCCCTTTTTCAAGCCCCTTATAAAGAAGATCAATCCAGGGGCTTTTCTGTTCATGCTCCAAAAGAAGAGTCGCCTTTTGTCTGGCCTGACAAAAGACAGCGTCAAATAGAATCAGCGCAAATATAAAAATGCTTGTCAGGGTTTTTGCGAACATAAATCAGAGCTTAACGGAGCTGGAAGATTTTGGGGCAGGCTTACTGGGGGATTCCGATTTAATAAGGGCGGAAGCTGCCAGGTTTTTGGCTTCTGCTTCCATTGGGGCCGTGCCGACCACCTTCCATCCTGTTTCACCTTTGGCAAGAGCGATCCAGCTTGTTAAGCGGGCTGGAGTGGTTATACTGGCTATAGCCGCGTTATTGCCAAGTTCGATAATCCTGGCTTCACGGAGAGAGGAGGGATACCAGGGACAGTCGGGAGTAGTGGCTGTCTTGCATTGGGCCATAAGTTCACCAGTTGTTATTCCCCTGATAAAATTATTCTGCAGGTGGGCGCGGAAATCAACTATACTGCCGATCAGGTTATCCAGGGAGCCAAGCCCCAGCAAATCCCCAAGACTATTAAGAGAATTGAGGGTCGAGTCATTGGCGGTAAAATTTTTTATATAATTTTCCGTAAAAACAGGCAAATTGATCTGGGCCAGGAAGGCTTCCGCGTTGTTTTCTTCCATTGCCCTGGCCATTAAATCAAGCGTTTCTCTGGGTCCGCTTTGTGTGCAGGCAAAGAGGAGCATAAACGAGGCGAAAAATAGCGTATAAATTGTCTTTTTCATATTTAACCTGAATAATTGGAGTTGAAAAATTTATACCAGTGTATGTTTAACTGAATAAAATAGCAATCATTTTTACCCAAGTCCAGAAAAAATATATAAATTGTTTAATTTGACAAGACTAATTTTAATTGGCAAATGCCTTCAGGGCCTTAAATTCCTTGAGCAAATCATCATAATCAAAACGGCTGAATTTTCCATTCATATATACAACTTCTCCTTCAACCATGGTCATTTGACATTCGCCGCCATTTGCGGAATAGACAAGCTGGGAAATTGGGTTATGCAGGGGAAGCATATTGGGCAGGGTCAAATCAAGGGCTATGCAATCGGCCCGCATTCCCGGCTCAAGCGAACCCAAATCCGTATATCCAGAAATTCTCGCGCCATTTATTGTAGCCATGTCAAGAACCGTGCCTGCTGGCAGAGAAGTGGGAGAATTGCTGGCAACCTTATTCAGGAGGGCCGCGAGTTTCATTTCCTGGAAAATATTTAGATTATTATTGCTGGCAGGCCCGTCCGTACCCAGCCCCACAGTCATTCCAGCCTCAATCATTTCAGATACCGGCGAAATGCCAGACGCCAGCTTCATATTGGATGACGGGTTATGAATCGCCATTACATTGTTTCTGGAAAGGATATTGATTTCTTCATGGGTGAGATCTACCAGATGGGCCGCGAGCAGGCGGCAATCAAAAAGGGCGTTTTGCTCACACCATGCCACAGGTCTTTTATTATATAGTTTCAGGCTATTTTCACTTTCGGCGGGACTTTCTGCCAAATGTATGTGTAAGGGCAAATTATATTCAAGGGCCAGATCCCTGCATTCCGCCAGAATTTTTTCATTTGTGGTGTAAACGGAATGAGGATTTACAGCAACCCTTATTCTTCTGGAATTCGAGTATTTCTCTGCCAGGGAAGCGGTTTCTTTCAGCGCTTCCTTATAGTCTTTACAGGCAGGAGAGGAAAAGGCGAAAACAGCCTCGCCTCCAAGACAGCGTATTCCGGCAAGATCGGCAGCTTCCAGAACCGCGCCTTCAAATAAATACATGTCTATGCAGGAAGTTACCCCACAGGAAAGCATTTCAGCATAACCCAGCAGGCTTCCCATTCTGACGATTTCCGGGGTCAGTCTTGCTTCAACTGGAAAAATTCTGGTTTCAAGCCATTCAAGGAGAGGCAGATCGTCCGCATATCCTCGCACAAAGGTCATGGCCGCATGGGTATGCGCATTTACCAGACCAGGCATAAGCAGACTGTCTGAAAAATCCAGCGTCTTTTTGGGATGCCAATTTTTTATTAATTCTCCTGACGGCCCCATGGCTTGTATTATCCCATTGTCTATGGCGACAGACGCATCATTCAGAATTTCCCTTTTTTTATTCTGTGTCACTATTACGCCCGCGCGTATCAATGTATCACAATATTGCATATTTATCCCGTCTGGTATTGAATATTATTGATAAATCCTGTTAACTGGGAAAAAGAAGACATGTTTATGAAAATAATATACAAGGAAAAGACGACTCATCCTGAAAAATGGTGTCTGATAAGTCCTTTTAAATTATGTGATTTAATAAAAGGTATTATGGAGAGGGTCAATATGCGCAATTTATATTTGATTTTAATCGCTGTGTTTTTCTTTTCTCTTCTTTCCTCTTTTCCAGTCATGAGTCGTCCCAACCTTAAAGATCTGGATAAGCCCATGTTGCTGGATGCTGGTCCTTCCAAACGGATGTATGTGATTTTTAACCACTCCAGCCATAAAAAGGTAAAGTGTCGAAATTGCCATCACGAAGGCCTGCCGGGAAACCGCTATGCGGCCTGTACCAGTCCGGAATGTCATGCGATAACAGATCCCTCTTCCAGAGAGCCTTTATCGGTTTACATGGCCTATCATGCGCCCGGCATGCAGCGGTCCTGCTTTGGCTGTCATAAACCTCTGGCAGGTAAATATCCGGATTTTAAAGGCTGCAGACCCTGCCATAAACCCGGCCAGATGTTAAAAAATGGCACGCAGTCCGAAAAATAGAATCGCTCCTATAAAGAAAGGGATTTGTCAGCTATTAAAAGGCAGGCGTTTAAGCGCTACAGAAAATTGTATATTTTTAATAATGAAGAAAATAATTTTTAGGGAAGGTGATGAGGCAATCAGGCGGATAGCTCAAAAAGGAAAAATGTATGATAAGGAAAAGGCCGGACACCCGGCAACAACTGTTGCCGCTGCTTCCTTTCGGACCTGACGGGGTTCGCAGCACTGCCGCCGTCCGGCTAATAAATCTATAAATATCATTTGAGTGTTTGTCAATGCTTTCCACAGTCAAAGCTTGCGCAGCCATTGGATTATAAAAAACCTTGCCCTTTATGGAAGGCAAGGCTGGATCAAAAATCTGATTATCTTTTCCTGAAACTATTATCGCTCAAAAGCGAATGCTTTATGCGGCGCGATTCTTTTGAATTTCTTCTGCAAGAGCCTGCGGAACTTTTTCATAATGATCAAATTGCATGGTAAAGGTTGCTCTGCCCTGGGTACGCGAGCGCAAGTCTGTGGCATATCCAAACATTGAAGAGAGCGGAACCTGGGCTCGCACGCTCTGGGCTCCGCCTGGGCGCGCTTCCATGCTCTGCACCTTGCCTCTCCGGCCATTGAGATCCCCCATCACATCACCCAGATAATCTTCGGGAGTGACAACTTCAACGTCCATTATGGGTTCCAGAAGAACAGGGGCTGCTTTCTGCATGGCATCTTTGACAGCCATGGAGCCGGCTACATAAAAAGCCTGCTCTGAAGAGTCAACTTCGTGGAAAGAACCAAATACCAGATTGACCTTGACATCCACAGCCGGAAATCCTGCCATCACTCCAGATTTCATCGCGTCCTGTATGCCTTTGTCAATTGCGGGAATATATTCCTTGGGAATTACGCCGCCTGTAATTGAATTGACAAATTCATAGCCTTTTCCTGGATTGGGCTCTATTTCAATTACAACATGTCCGTACTGGCCGCGACCACCGGACTGTTTGGCATGTTTCACATCCGCCTTGGCCGGCTTTGAAATAGTTTCGCGGTATGCCACTTGCGGTTTGCCAACGTTGGCGTTTACATTAAATTCGCGCGTAAGCCGGTCAACAATGATTTCAAGATGCAGTTCGCCCATGCCGGCAATCAGGGTCTGGTTAGTTTCTTCATCACCCTTTACACGGAAAGAAGGATCTTCCTTTGCCAGCTTGTTCAGGGCAGCGGACAGGGCGTCACGGTCCGCCTTGGTTTTTGGCTCGATTGCCACTTCAATAACCGGTTCGGGAATATTGAGAGATTCCAGGACGGCCGGGCGCTTTTCATCACAGAGAGTATCGCCTGTAGAAGCGTTTTTAAGTCCTACCAGAGCTACAATATCGCCAGCGCCAGCCCATTTGATATCTTCACGCTTGTTGGCATGCATTTTCAGAATTCTGCCTATGCGTTCCTTCTTGCCTGTATTGGCGTTCAGAACGCTCATACCGGATTCCAGAACTCCCGAATAAATTCTGAAAAAGGACAAATGACCAATAAAAGGATCTGAAAATAGCTTGAACACCAGTCCCGCCAAGGGTTCCTTGTCACTGCATTCGCAAACTACTTCCTCATCCTCCTTACCAGGGACATGTCCAACCATTGGGGGAATATCAACAGGGGACGGCAAATAGTCAACAACCGCATCCAGAAGCGGTTGAACGCCCATATTGCGAAATGCAGATCCGCACAGGACGGGGACAATATTTCTGGATATGGTTGCCTTGCGGATACAGGAGATAATTTCATCCTCGCTGAGTTTTTCACCGCCGAGATATTTTTCGAGAAGCTCTTCATCTTCTTCCGCCACTTCCTCCAGAAGAGCGGCGTGTTTCTTCTCAAATTCTTCCTTCAAATTATCGGGAATATCGGTAACAGTGAATTGCGCGCCCTTGGTAGCCTTGTCATAATAGATGGCTTTGCCGCGAACGAGATCTATTACGCCTTCAAACTTGTCTTCAGACCCGATGGGAATTTGCAGGGGCACCGGTTTTGCCCCAAGACGTTCATGGATCATGTCAACGCAGCGGGAAAAGTTCGCGCCTATGCGATCCATTTTATTAACAAAACAGACCCTGGGAACATGATAACGGTCCGCCTGACGCCACACGGTTTCCGATTGTGGCTCCACCCCGGCAACGGCGTCAAATACGCAGACAGCGCCATCAAGAACCCGCAGGGAGCGTTCCACCTCGATAGTAAAATCCACATGGCCGGGAGTATCAATAATGTTTATTCTGTGATCATTCCAGAAACAGGTTGTCGCGGCTGAAGTAATGGTGATTCCCCGCTCCTGTTCCTGTTCCATCCAGTCCATGGTGGATTCCCCATCATGGGTTTCGCCCATTTTGTGGGAAACGCCAGTATAATACAGGATTCTTTCTGTTGTGGTTGTTTTTCCAGCGTCGATATGGGCCATAATGCCTATGTTACGCTGTCGGTCAATGGGTACAGAACGCGACATTATTGTTCTCCATATATTTCAGGATAATACTTTTTACGAATGGGGAGGCCCATACTTATCATATATAGTATAAGGACCCGTCAGGGACGGGCCCGAAAAGCTGACTTCATGGGGAAAAAACATTTCTGTCTTTTCAGGAAGCGCTTTTTACCAGCGGTAATGGGCAAAAGCCTTGTTCGCGTCCGCCATACGATGAGTGTCCTCACGCTTTTTCACGGCTCCGCCGCGGCCATTATAGGCGTCCAGCAACTCATTGGAAAGCTTGGCGGTCATGCCTTTTTCTCCGCGGGAACGGGCGTAATTAATAAGCCAGCGAATGGAAAGGGAAACCTGACGATCCGGGCGGACTTCCATGGGCACCTGGTAAGTGGCGCCGCCAACCCTGCGCGACTTGACTTCCATATGTGGTTTTACATTGTCCAGGGCCTTTTCAAATGCCTGCATGGGTTCTTCGCCAGTCTTTTCAGCCAGATTGTCAAGAGCGCTGTAAAATATTTTTTCCGCCGCGCCTTTTTTGCCGTCATACATGAGGCGGTTGACAAACTTGGTTACCAGTTTGCTGGAATAAATTGGATCAGGAAGCACTTCCCTCTTGGGAACAGGACCTTTACGGGGCATTGGGGTTCTCCATAAATCAGTTTTAAACGCGACCAACCCCGCAGAAAAATTCTGCATGGCCTGCGTTTGTTACAGAAATTTTATTTTGGACGTTTGGCTCCATATTTGGAACGGCTCTTGCGCCGATCTGCCACGCCGGACGCATCCAGTGTGCCACGGATAATATGGTAACGCACACCAGGCAAATCCTTAACGCGACCACCGCGGATAAGTACCACGGAGTGTTCCTGAAGGTTATGGCCTTCGCCAGGAATATAGGCGGTTACTTCAATACCGTTGGTCAGGCGTACGCGCGCAACCTTCCGGAGCGCCGAGTTGGGCTTTTTGGGAGTCGTGGTATAAACGCGGGTGCATACGCCCCTTTTTTGGGGACAGCTCTGCAAGGCGGGCGTCTTTTTACGTTTAACGACCGCTTCCCGTTCATTATGAATGAGCTGATTGATTGTGGGCATTAAATCCTCCAAAATAGACAAAAATGACAAGTCGATACTTTTAATTTAAATTTTGTCTAATGTCAATTTATATTATTATTTATTTTTCTTGTCAGCGGCCAAATTTTAATTAATATTTAAAATCCGTTTCAAATGCTTTTATTATTCATGAGTTTTAATTGCCACCGGATATGGCGGTTATGCCACTGACCATGAAATTTAATTCCGACCTTGTAAAAATCAATCCGCAGGATCTTGAGTGACTTATTCCAATCTTCCAATTGCCTTGTTTGATTCCGGCGTAGGCGGTCTTACGGTGCTTAAAGCCATTAGCCAGCTATTGCCCAATGAAAACCTTGTTTACCTGGGTGACACTGCCCGTGTTCCTTACGGAACGCGCAGCCGGGAAACAATTATCCGTTACACCATGACGGCGGCAAAAAAACTGCTTGGGGATGGAGCGAAGATACTGGTAATCGCCTGTAATACCGCGACTTCCGCAGCGCTGGAAGCGGTGAGGAAGGAATTTGCCCCCCTTCCGGTTATAGGAGTCATAGAGCCGGGCGCGAGATCGGCAGTTGAAGCCACACATAATAAAAAAATAGCCGTAATTGGCACTGAGGCCACAATAAAAGGTCAGGCATATCAAAAAGCCATAAACAGGATTGACGCGCAAATTACGGTGCAGGCACAGGCTTGCACCCTCTTTGTATCATTGGCGGAAGAGGGCTGGCTAACCGGAGACGCCGCCCGTGAAGTGGCCAAAAGATATCTTAAAAATATTTTTCCTGATAACCCCCAGGAAAATCCGGCGGATACCCTGCTACTTGGCTGCACTCACTTTCCCCTTCTTCTTTCCACCCTTCGTGAAATTTTGGGAAATGATATCCAGATTGTGGATTCAGCCAAAGCCACCGCCAAAAAGGTTGGCGAAGAACTGACCCTGAAAAAGTTGCTCCGGAAAGAAACTTCCTCTCCAGTCAGGCATTTTATGATTACTGATAATCCAGAAAGATTTATACGCGCGGGAACTCTCTTTCTGGGACAAAACATAGAAGAATCCGAAGTTGAGCTTGTGGATCTGTAAGAATATTTGAAAATGGGAAAATTTGATCCGCATGTTCACGATATGCAGGTATCGTTGCCAGAGTATTTTATCTTGACAGGAAAATGTGAATTGCCTACAAAAAAATTTCAAGAAATTCAATATTTTTTGTATTTTACTGATACGCTTATGTTAGCGGCGAGAAGCATTTGATCTTTGAAAACATTAACTGACAAGGCAGGGGAGAATCCGATGACCAAGGCAGAACTGGTTGATAAAATATGCGATAAAGCCAATCTTTCCAGCAGATCCAAGGCCGAAGAAGCCCTTGATGCTGTAATTGACTGTTTGCAGGAGGCACTGGCTTCCGGCGAGACAGTGACTTTTACAGGATTTGGTAGTTTTAAGGTAAGTGAAAGGGCGGAAAGGAAAGGACGTAATCCGCGTTCAGGGGAAGAAATTACCATCCCTGCCTGCAAGGTTGTCAAATTCACGCCGGGAAAAAGCTTGAAAGACGCGGTTAAATAGTAATTTTCGTGTCATGTTTTTATAAAGCGGCATGGTTTTAAGGAATTATGCCGCTTTATTATTGGTTGGCCTAATCCGGAATCCTTTTCTTTTCATCATATGTTTTTAAAAGAAAATTTCTGACTTGTGCGTATGATTTATTTTCCGGCAGTGATTCTACAATGTTACGGACATGCGGATTTTCAAGGAAAAGTTTTCGGCTGGCAGGAAAATTCAGGCTGAAAAACCAGGCTCCCAGTAAAACCCGGAAATCGTTTACGCTCTTCAAATCGCCATAGCTCGCGCATTGCCCTCGCAGGGTTTGTTCGGATACATGGGGATTCCCTTCATTCTCATCGGGCAGGCCCAGAACAATGGTGGGGCAATAGGGTTTTTTTTGAAGATGCTCATCTATGACCCTTATAATATCAATTTTGTCCGCGTCCCTGACTGCTTCACAGATTTTGCGAGCATCAGAATCCATAATTTCAGGTAAAGCCAGCCTGTTGTGCAGGGAGACCGCGGCGAGGGCAAGACTGCTTACATGGGGATCTTCTCTCTCAAAACGCTTTTCATTTTTTAGAATCTGCAGGCCTTTTAGCCCATGATTGAAGGATTGCGCGTCTTTAAAAGTTTTATAAATTATATACTGATCAAAACGCGCCACATCGTGAAACAGGGCAGCCAGCATCGCGGCCCTTTTATGGTCGGGCTGCCAGTTCTCGTCGGCGATTATGTAGCAGGTGTTTTCATATACCTTAAAAGTATGAATACGCTTCAGCTCCATAGGTTCCGAATCGTGGACAAGGTCAAGCTTTTTATCAATATAATTATTTAACCATGCTATATGTTCTTTCATAAGTGCCCTTTAATCATCTCAGCAGGGAATTGCAAGATATATAATACCTATAATATTATTTGCATAATTCATAAATCCAAGTATCCTTGCGCTGGAAAGCTGAATTATGACATCTTTGCCGAAATTTTACGATAAGTCTGAAATACTTCAAGGATATACATGAATACTCCTCCAGATCCTGTTTCTGTCCAGAATGACTCCGGAGAAGCTGAAAAATTTGATTCAGATTACCTGCCTGTCCCAACTGAACCGGAAACTCCCGCAAATGTGGAAACAAACGCCGCGCCAAAAAAACGAAAATATTTAAGAAAGAAACGTTCACAGTCTGATCAGTCCCCATTGCCAGGGGATTTGGACGAGGTGAAGCGGGATGGCCAAAAAAATAATCTTGAGGGAAAGCGGCGGGGGAAATCTTCCATCCGCAAAACTTCCGCCTCGGAACAGTCAGCCGTCAATTCTCATTCCCTGGAAGAATCCAGATCAGACACGGGCTTTCAAAAAAAAAGACGCAATAAAAAGAGCGGAAAAAACAGGACCCGCAATCAGGATATAATTGGCCAGGCCTTTCCTTCCGATAATTCATACGCACCAAAATATCTGACTGCTGAAGAGTTATGTAAAATTCCGGCGCTTCCTCCCGGCGTTGAAATAGCGGAAGAGCTGGAAGCGATATGCGAAAGCCAGCTGGAAAAACCTCCCGCTGGCAAAACGCGAGTCGGAAAGGCTGTCGCAAAAAATGCCGTTTCCAGGAAGAGGATGCTTATAAGCGTTATTCCTGGTGAGCAAATTGAGGTTGGTCTTGCGGAAGATGGGATCCTCCTTGAATATTATCTTGACATGCTGCGTCACAGAAAGCTGAAAGGCAATATATATAAAGGGGTTATCCATAATATCGATCCCAATCTTCAGGCCGCGTTTGTTGATTTTGGCGTTGGTAAAAATGGTTTTCTTCAGATCGACGAAGTACACCCGGAGTACTGGCAGGGGTATTCTGGCGAAGATGGGGAAAAGAAAAAATTTCCGCCAATCCAGAAAGTTTTGAGACCAGGCCAGGAAGTGCTTGTCCAGGTGGTGAAGGAAGCTTCAGGAAATAAAGGCGCTTTTCTCACAACCTGGCTCTCTCTTGCAGGCCGTTTTCTCGTATTGACGCCCGGCCATGAGCAGATTGGCGTTTCCAGGAAGGTAACAGATCCGGAAGAAAGGCAGCGCTTGCGGGAAATGATGAACGGATTATCTCCCGGAGCAGGTCTGGGAGCGATTGTGCGTACGGTAGGAGAGGGCGCCACCAAAACCACTTTAAAAACCGATCTTCAATACCTCAAGCGTCTCTGGAAAGAAATCCGCAAAAAGGTCACTGAAAGTCCCGCGCCGGCCCTGATTCATCAGGAACCCGGACTTTCTGAACGGTCTGTGAGGGATTATCTTACTGAAGACATCTCGGAAATCTGGGTAGATAATGAGGAAGAAGCGGAAAATGTGCGCGTCATGGCAAGCCTGCTCTTTCCCCGTAAAAAACATCTGGTTCACGTTTACAACAATCAGAATCAGCCCATGTGGGATCATTTTAATCTTCGCAAACAGCTTGAACAGGTTTATTCGCGGGAAGTCATTCTTCCTTCCGGCGGCCGTCTTGTCTTTGATCAGACCGAAGCGCTTATGGCCGTGGATATCAATTCGGGGAGGATCTCAGGCAAAGGCAATTTTGAGGCGATGGCCTTTAAAACGAATATGGAAGCGTCCGTCGCTATTGCCCAGCAATTGCGTTTGCGCGACGTAGGCGGCCAGGTGGTTATTGACTTCATTGAGATGAGAGAAAAAAAACATGTTCAGGAAGTGGAAAAAGCTCTGCGTCAGGCCATGAAAAGCGACAGGGCCAGACATGATATTGCTCATATAAGCACATTTGGCCTGCTTGAGCTTGTCCGCCAGCGCATGGGGTCTTCCGCCTTGTCACTTTCCATGGAGACTTGCGCCGCTTGCGGAGGTACCGGCTTACGGAGAAATCTGGAATGGCAGGCTCTGCAGTGTCTGAGGGATCTTTCCCAAAAAATCAGGCAGGCTTCAGGTGAAAAATATATCTGCGAATATCCCAGGGAATTGGGAATGTATTTACTTAATTATAAAAGGGAAGCCCTGCGCAAGCTGGAAAAAGATTATGGCAAAACCCTGGAAATAAAAATACAGATTTAGCAGATGACCGAAAAAACCCTTCTCCTCCATGCCTGTTGCGGTCCCTGCGCGATAATGCCCACACTGCGTCTTCAGGAAGAGGGATACCAAATAACTTTATGGTATATGAATCCCAACATTCATCCCCTTTCAGAATATTTGCGGCGGCGGGAAGCGATATGTGAATGCGCCAGCCGCCTGGGAGTATCCTTGATATGTAAAGATGAATGCTATGATCCCGTTTCCTGGCTTTCCGTCCAGCTTCCTGACGCCGGCAGCAGGAAGCGCTGTATCTGGTGCTGTCAGTCCCGACTGGAAGCCGTATTCAACAAGGCTAGCGAAAGCGGATATTCCGCTTTCAGCACAAGTCTTCTCTATTCGCGCTACCAGCCTCATGAAGAAATTGCGCAAAAAGGAAAAAGCCTTGATGCGATATCGTCAGTTCGTTTTTTATATCGGGATTTCCGCAAAGACTGGCAAAAAGGAATTGAAATTTCAAAAAGCTGGGGCATTTATCGCCAGCCTTATTGCGGCTGTATATTTTCAGAATCTGAACGCTATGCGAAAAAATTCGCCCAGATAAGAAAAATTTCTCCAGAGAAATAAAATTTGACTAAAAACTCTTGACTATTTCCTGGTTTAGCTTTATAAATTTTTTCGTGTTCCCTGATAGCTCAATCGGCAGAGCGGGTGGCTGTTAACCACTAGGTTGGCGGTTCAAGTCCGTCTCAGGGAGCCAAACAAGAATTTCAGCAAGTCCCGTAAGGTAGTCAAACCCTTGCGGGACTTGGTTTTTTTAAGCCTGTTAGTTTCATGCACATATGGACCGCAAGCTGTACCCAACCGTCTGAAACAGATGCAGAAAACCCCAATGGCAGTTGCAAGAAAAGCCAGGTAACCTGAAAGCGATTTAGGCGCAATGTATAGAGTGTATAATTTGGCAGGTAGCTTTCAAGATCGGAATGTCAGGATTGTTAAACGCTATTCCATGCTGCGGCTATGGCAGGGGCTATCCTTTGTCAGAATAACCCCCAACCAACTATCATATTAAAAGAAGGTATCTACGCCATCTGCCGTATCAAGAGTATATTCTTTTTGTTTTTCTGGCGATAACTTGTTGAAGTCTGCGAGCGCGTCATTATATTTGGTAAGCATATCGTCTTTATGAGTCGCAAACCATTTGTCACCGGAAGAATTGAGGGACATCATTTTAGCATTCATGATGCTTTTCTGGAGTTTAACCTGTTTCAAATCCTCCGCTGTTATTGGGACCAGCTTGAATCTGGCTTTAATAAATCCCATGCGTGGCTCTACACGTACATAGTAATACTTCTGCGGCGCGACATTAGCACGGAGAATATTGGATGATTCCCCGCCTACAACAAAATCGTGCTGTCCAGCTGGAACAATATAGCGGACTTTAGTGCCAGTTGACAAAATGCCAACCGGCTTTACCGATCCATTAACATACTCTGCCACAGGTGCTTGAACCATGCCGCCGAAGCTGGATGTCCTGAAGAAAACAATACGTGTATCGTCGCTTGTCACTGATTGCGAGCTGTCAACGGCTGGCGACATGAGCTTGCTGGCGCAGCCTGACAGCGTAATTGCCAATAAGATCAATGCGAATGACCAAGCCCTCATGATGCTCTTTCCGGATATACTCATTTCCTTATCCCTCCCTTCCTGACTCTTTATTGTAGGTTTTCTATTCTACAGATATGTGTAAATATTTGAGCATGGTGATTCGTGAATTTCAAGATCCGCCCGGAATTTCAAAGGATAATCGCACAAACTCATCCCGCTTACTGATAATAGGTAGGCAGCCTTCTTCGAAATTATCTGTTCCGCAATTGCCTCTTGACACCTCATAGCATCTATTGAAGTCAGGGTTTTTTTCAGCGTCAGCATTTCAAGAAGTTTGGAAATTGCCTTTATATCATTTGATTTCGTATCAGTTTTTTCCATGACCAGATTTTGATTAGAAGCCCAGGCAAGGGATTTCTGCCTGGAAAGCTTACGCTCATTTTACAAAAAGTTCACTGAATTGTTTCCGGTCGATGTTGGAAAATCGCTCCAAATGGGTCATGGCCAGCAATTCCGTTGGCAGAAGGAAGAATGCTTTTTAAAAAATCAATTTTTGTTTGTCCAAATTCTACAAGCTCAATGACAGTATCCGCACCACAAATGGACGTCCAAAGGGCAGCAAGAATTATTTCGTTGAGAGGATATTTTACTTTACCTTGCTGGCGTGGGTTCTTTAGCTCTCCAAAATATCCAGTGCCGCTATAGTATTATTCTGAGCTATTATCCACTACCAACACAAAGATGGGCCAATTATCCAAAATGTCTATATTGAATCGAAAAATTTCATGTGAGCACTCTGTCCTGAAAATATTTTTTGCCAAATCAAGTCCAATTAAAGTAAGGTTCTGAATGAGATGGGCTTCTTATACAGATTTTGTGATAGCTCTTTATGTCAGATTTCAATGAGTGAGGCCAACCATCTATTGCCCTGACCGTGGAGCGGTTTATGTTGACATGCCGAAAGCCGGTTCCTACAATGGAAAAAATTATTACAATTCTGCTGTCCAGGTTTGGATTATTTCAAGGAAACCTTGCGGGGCACCGCACAGTCAGTGATAAACGTGAACATATACACGGCTGACATTGCTTAAGCGTTCAAAGATGAGGCGCAAGCAGAAACGGTCTATCTTGTTGTCCCCACGATAACTCACTGGTAGCTGAAAACTGCTTTATGGTTTGGACAACCCACCCAAGTTTCGATAGGGCTGAAAGTGTATGACATAAATGACAAAAAAACTGTTTGCCAAACGTCCGGTGCTTGTGGCAGGACGGCGTATGACTTTTTGCGAGCCAGCCTGCCCATCTTCTAGTCGGGGATAATATTGCAACTTGTTAATTCCTTATACTAATTTAGAGAGGAAAAATGGCGACTGTTATAATGATGAAAAATCCCCAGACAGGGATTATTAAAAAAGGTTTTTATGGTTTCAGTTGGACGACCCTTTTTTTTGGAGGATTTCCGGCTTTATTCCGCGGGGATATTAAAACAGGCCTGATTGTCATAATCGCCTGTCTCCTAACCGGCGGAGTTGCTGGTTTTATTTGGGCGTTTTTCTATAACAAGTCATATACTCTTGGACTTGTAAGAGAAGGATACAAGTTTGAGGGAGAACAAAAGGCGATTTTGAATGCCAAGGCAAAACTGGGTATTGCCGCATCCTGATTATCTTTAGTTCCAGTCGCATGGCTTCCCCATTATGTTTTGGGGAATTTCAGGCCCGAAGTCAATCCGACCGGGCCTCTCCTCGACTGGAAAATTCCGTATGAGACTATCAATCTGTTTTCGAAGAGTCTGGATATGCACTCCTGCATCCGCCACTATATAAGCTTTCAATCGATGTCCCTCATCAGGGCGCATAAGACGCACAGCGCATTCTTTGATGCCTTCCATCTTTTTTAATTTTTCCGCCACAAACATGGGCGAGACATTTACACCCCCCACTTGAACTATTCTATCAAGCCTCCCTTTTGAAACAAACGATTTGTCATCCATCCATTCGAGGCTGTCTTGTAGCACTATTTCTTTCCCGTTGCGACAAATAGTGTTTTTAGATCGTCTGGTGAAATATGGAAGCAACTTATATGGTTCATCATGTCTCACTCTGATTCCAAGAACGCCGGTTTCAGATGATCCGAAAATATCAAGAAATCGATTTCCTCGCTGAATGCAGTTCTTTTGAATTTCCGCCGGAAGAGGAGATGATGCGCTGACAAAAGCAATATCTTTTAACATGGTTTTGCCGGAGTAATGGTCATATATCAAAGGAGTCGCTATTCCGACATCTCCGTTCTTAAGAGAGGAAAAAAATACTGGCGGAAGCGGAATGACAGGAACTGTTTCCATCCCAAGAATGGCCGGCAGACAAATCCCGAACATGAACCCATAGCAATGAAAAGGTGGAGTAGAAAGTACAAATCTTTTTCTGTCCCCGAGCACGGTCGAAAGGAAATCGCTTTCCTGTATCAGCTCTTTTCTATCATGAAGACAAACCTGCCTTTCCCCTGTCGTTCCGGAAGTGAGAAACGCTATGCCAGCATGGCTATTTTCCCATTCGTCTTGTAAGGCTTCTGCCCACATACCGAATGTCGTATTTTTTGTGGTAAGTGGATTCCAATCTGGCAAGCGAAACATGAAACGCAACTTTTCAATTGTTGAAAGATATTCTTTCGCATCGAAAGTCTCTGTCGGCCTGTTCCTGGCAAATATCGAAACTGGCTTTGGTTGAACGGGAAACCGCGATTTTTTTTCGGCAAGCGTGAATGCCTGTATAATGGTAAGGAAACTGTTAATATTCAGCATTTTTCATGTACAGAAAAAAACAGGCTGGATTTATTTTGTCATCGGGAAAAACCACCTTCATCCTGGGATCAGATTCCTCAAGGCTGCCTACAAGAATATGACGACATTTGTCGTTTTCAAGCAGAGTCATTCCCAATTGCAAAGCCCCAATAAAAGACTGTTCCCCGCTCATTACCGTCATGGCTGGGCCTTCCGCCTTAAGCGCCAGGCTGATAAGCGCTGCCGCGATATTATTCACAGAATGCGAAAAGTCCAGGGGAGAGGAAAGCGAAGGACCATCGGAAATGATTGTATCCATGAAATCAAATGAAGTCTTCTGGCAGCCATACCGTGTCCCTATTACAATTCCTGTATCAGAAGGACATGGATATTCATCAGCGTCACGCAATGCGCAGATGGAGGCGCAAAGACCATTGCGCACATAAAGTGGCATCCTACGGAGCAATTTTTTGGGGACGCACGAAAGGATATCTCCCATATTTTCTTGAAACGTCTGGCCCTTTCCGGCAATTATGATCTTTTTCATGCGTTTCCAAGTATAAGGACGGAATTTCCACCTCCAAAACCCAATGACACAGACATAGCGGCTCTTTTGGTAATCTTCATTCCCCCCGACGCGGGTGTTAGGCCGATGTCTGGATCTGCTGATAAAAAGCCATACGTGGGAGGAATCTCGTTATTTTCAAGGGCAATAAGCGTGAATGCGGCTTCCAGCGCACCGGAGGCACCAAGAGTATGACCTGTCACCCCTTTTGTCGCCCAAATCGGAATACTTGGCATTTCAGATGCAAGCGTTTGACCCTCAACTCTGTCATTTTCCCTCGTGGCAGTCGCATGCGCATTAATAAAAGCCAAATCATTCGGAACAAGATTGCTTTCAAACAAGGCATCTCTGATTGCCTTTTTCAACCCCTTGCCTTCCGGGTGGGGTGCGGTCAGATGCCAACCGTCAGTAGCTGCTCCGTATCCCAGAAGTAGCCTTTTGGAATTCCCATTTGCTCTTTCAAGGCAAAAGAATGCGGCTCCTTCGCCAAGATTCAACCCTTTTCTTTCCTTATCAAAGGGGCGGCATAGATCCTTGTCGTAAAGCATAAGTCTTGAAAATCCTGTATGAGCCACAAGGCTAAATGCGTCCGCGCCCCCACACAGCACACGGTTTGCCATTCCACTTTTTATGAGTTCCATGCCCATTCCGATGGCATCCGCGCCGGAAACGCACGCATTCGATATGGTCAGCAGGGGGCCAGAAGCGCCGTATTCTTTTCCCAAAGCTAAAGCCGGATTGGAGGCCTCAAAATCTATTGCATCCTGGCCATATTCATTTTTTTTGTAGCTTTCCAGGAAATGCAGAGCCGTCCCGGATGTCGTACCTACTACAATAGCCATATCGTGAACCTCATCCCAGCCAGCTTCGTTGACAGCTTCACTCGCCGCAATTCTGGCTAGAGCGAGCGTGTCTGCGGCGGAATTTGCCCTGGCTCCATATAAGGCGGGAAAAAAAGGAGAATCAATGGCTTCAGAATGTAATGATCGGGCCCCAACAACATTCCTTTTAGGGTTAAAAATGGCTTTTCCTATTTCGCTAACATTTTGGCCAAGCGCGCAAATAGCACCCACGCCTTTTATGGCAACTCTATTATTCAACAGGATACCCCGATTCGATAATAAAATCTGCCAAACTTGACAGAGTCGCGCAAATCTCCCTGGCTTTCTCGGCATCCTTTATGGCAGCGTGGTAATATTTCTCCAAAATCATTACAATTTCCACGGCATCAAGGGAATCCAGCCCAAGGCCGTTTTCATCAAAAAGCAACGTATCCGCAGTCAGGGGACATACCGGCTCCTCGCCTCTAAGTACATCTTTAACGATGCGATTGCTCAAATCGGCTATTAGTTCATTTTTTGTCATCGTTAATCCATATATCATAAAAATTAAAAAAATCATACGGATATTGTTCCACAAGCGAACTGAGCCAATCAGCGAATACCTGCGGCGCCTCTCCCCGGTCGTATGTATTTTCCAATCCGCGCAACCCCCGTATTCCGCCTCCGGCGGAGCGTACGCTTGCGGCATGGACGACAGCCGCTCCTGTCATTTCCGCGATGGCATATGGAGCTGTTGGAACAATGATCGAGCCTCCCAAAAACCACACTTTACAGCTTGTTTTGTCTGCCGGTGTCATACGATCTCCCATCATGCAGACAATTCCATTCTCCCGCAATACATTCCTTATTTCCACTGCGGTTTTCAACCCACCGCAGGCGTTTATCACTTTTATTGCCTTGTCATACCGGAAATATGGCAATTCCATCCCTTCTTCCTGCCAGAGAACAATTGCTACAGGTTTGCCAAGTCTTTCCAGTCCCATGAGTCCATTCTGCCAGGATCCGAAATGGGAACTCACAAGCACGCAGCCTTTTCCTTTACCCAGCGCATCTTCAAGCAATTCCATTGTATGTTCATCGTGCTGGACGGGAAGCTTCATCCCATGGCCGATAAGGATGCGATCAAACAGGATATTAGCGAAATTATAGTATAATTTTAATGTATGTAAAAAATATCTGGTAGGAGTTGAAGATGGGAATCTGCGTTTAAGGTAAGAACGGCATCGCGCCCTTACCGATGGCCTGATGGCGTACCAGGTCGAAATCGGGAAAATCAGAAGCCTGGCCAGCGTGATGAGCCGCAACTTTATAAGGCAGATGAAAAAACCGTCCTTCAATTTTGAGCCGAAGCTCTTGCTGGACCACATTTCTGAAAATCAACCCCGTTTCCCGATGATTGATGCAAGGAAATACACCGCGCCATAGGCGGTAATGGCGACAAACGGTGCAACCACAATGCTTCCGGCAAACCATTCAAGAAGCCGTTGGGGAGCCTCACTTCCAAGCGTTCGCATATTGAATTCTGTGAGCCAGCGCCCGTTGACGATCCTGTGACCGGCAAGAACGCAAAGCGCCGGTATTACTGGAAACCAGGTTAGCGGCACCATTACAAGAGCGCAAAGCCTGTTTAACTTCATGCGACTTATCGCGCCAAGAAGCAGGAGTGTGTTTAAGCCGATGATTGGGATCGAAGATATCAGCAATGACCAGCCTGCGGACTTTGCAAGTTCATGGGGGGAGCTTCCCTTTGACAGGAGGGAAAATGTTTTCAATGGGTGGGAAAGTCCTAGCTTCCCTTCCACGTCCAGAGCTTTTCTGCTGAATGGCAATGGAGTTAACGCCCTGACTGTGAGTCGGGCATTCAGAAGGCTTATGCGCAGATTATCCATGAAAGCCCTAAAATGGGAGACGCGCTCATTTTTTGGAGGATAGTATGCTTCTATGGGGATTTCCCTTATTTCGAAGCCAGCCCAAATCGCCTTTATTATTATTTCGATTTCAAATGAATACCGGTTTTCCTTTAACTTCAAGGTGTTGAAAACCTCGATTGGATAGGCCCTAAAGCCGCTCTGCATATCTGATATCGTATGTCCTGTCTGGACAAACGCCCAGAATCCGGAAAATTTCCTGCCAAATTTGGAACTTCCGGGCACATTCGGAAGATTGAAATCTCTTGCTCCGATTATTATGGCATGGGGATGTTTCCTGATTGCTTCAAGAAATGCCGGGATATCGTCTGGATTGTGCTGACCATCGGCGTCTAGAGTTATGATATGAGTATAGCCAAGTTTTTCGGCCTCGGCCGCGGCGCGATTTATGGCAAAGCCTTTTCCCATGTTACGTCCAAGAGAGATTTTTATGACCGGTAGTGAGCAAAGCGCGTCCAGCCCGCAATCGGTCGATCCATCATCAATGACCATGACATCTCTTGTATGTCTCAATACTTTTTGGGTCACCTCTCGGACAGTGTGGCAATGGTCGTACAACGGAATCGCTACGCAGAAGCGAACAGGCATGGTATTATCCTGAATTCGGCGACATTGGCGTCATCCACAAAGAAAAATGCTTTGGATTTATCCATCTTCAGCACAATACGCTCATGGGGGCGAATAGGCTTTCGTATTTTTGCGGACTTGATTGCAATAAAGTCCGCATAACCAACAACCTCGTTCAATAGAAGGCGGATCATGCATATTTGGACTATTGCCGGCAGAATGGGATTTCCTGGAAAATGTCCGGCAAAGCCGATAAAATCAGCAGGAAAAATGTATTCCTTCTCCCATTTATCATCACCAGTAATTCGCGTTATTCCGGAATATTCCACTATCTCGTCGATAATGCTCATTTTACTGCATCTTCCTTATATGCGGTAAGCTCAAGATGCGGATTTTTGAAG
>CAYNKM010000004.1:0-9377 GCA_964397795.1 uncultured Desulfovibrio sp.
ATCTCTAAAAATTCAATGCATACATATCCTAATAAATAATGGGCAAAGTCAGATGATATTCTTAAATACAGTTATTTAATGGTTTGTAGATAAATATGAGGATTCTTAAAAGAGAGTTGCCATCTTTTCCAGACGTAAAAAGTAATTGTAAAGCAAGGAGCTGAAATGATCGATACCAATTTCATTATCCGGCAGGCAAGATACGAGGATGGAAAACAATTAATAGCTATAGCTCAGACAAGCTATAGTGTTTACCTTGAGAGAATGGAGAAGAAACCTTTCCCCATGTGTGATGATTATTATCAGCGAATCAACAATGACCAGGCCTATGTACTTGAAACAGGGGGCTGTATTGTGGCTTTTCTGATTCTATTGGAAGAAGAAGGGACGAGTCTTTTACTAGACAATATCGCAGTTCATCCTGATTTTCAGAAAAAAGGTTTTGGGCTTGCGCTGATGCGTTTTGCGGAAGATGAGGCGCGCCGGCGCAAGTATCCAATGATTAAACTTTATACAAACGCGGCAATGACTGAGAATCAGGTCTGGTATGCCAAACTTGGATATCAAGAAACTGAAAGGCGTCAGGACAAGGGATATCAGAGAATATTTTTCCAAAAATTTATTAATGCAGAATAGGGCTTGAAGCGGTTGAAATCACAATTATTAAAATTCATTTTATTATACTTTTTACATATGTTTATACAGACAGATTTTTAAAATAGTATGACAACGTTATAATTATGGAATATAGATAATATGAATAACATAAGATTTCAAATCGCCTGGCTAAATGGGTCAAGATAAAATGCAGTATTAAATTTCATATTCAAGAAATTATAAGCCTGCCTTTAATAAATAAAAAAGCCCCTGCAAATACAGGAGCTTTTTAATATTATAGCTATTATAATTCTTATGACTGGGTTATTTTACCAGCATCCACCCATGCATCCGCCTCTATAACCCCAGCATCTATTATGATGCCTATTATGATGATAATCCCGCGGTCTCACATAATCGTGATCGGGATTCGCGCTATTACATCCTAAAAAGTTTGGTGATAAACCTTTTTTAGCAAGTTGGGAACGTATGCTCGCCCGGGCAGAATGTACCTTTCCGCGTAGTTCGCCAATTTCGCGGGACAGGGTTTCAATTCTGGTCGGATCTGGATTAGGACTTGCAAGAACCGCATCAAGTTCATTGCGCTTTTCAGCCAATGCCTGGAGTGTGGAATCCATATTTTGATAATTCTGCTCGATAATTTCCCTGGCTATTTCTGCCTGGCGAGGATCGGATTGCGGACCATAAAAACCGCCCTGATATTCCTGGGCAATGCCTTGATTGATAAAAAGTGAAAGACTTAAGAAAAACATACAAACAAATAGTTTAATACTCAGTTTATTCATTATTCCTCCATTTTTTTTCAATACAAATAGCAATGCTTGTGCCAAAAGAAGAATAATAAAAAATTGTATTAAATAATCATATTACAGGAATTTTACATTTTAGGAGTCAATGGAAAAAAGGTAACGTATGTAACTTATATATCCATTTTTGGGTAAGTAGGTTACAGTTTGGGAAATGAAAAAAACTTTAATACAATGACAGGCTTAACTAGAGTTACTGGATTTATTTTCTGAAAAATAACCTCTTGGAGTTAGCATATATTTACCAACACACCGACTTTCATTGTTGCCAATTATAATCAAGGAACGCATATCAGCGCATTCAGCCTTGAAGTTTTGAAGGGTATATAATTCTGTTTGTTCACCTTCCCTGTACACATTTTTTGCCAGAGCAATGGGGCAATCCCCTTTTCTCCATTTGCGGGCGAGATCGATAGCCCTGCTAAGGTAGTCGGGCCGGCCTTGAGATCTTGGATTATATAGAACACATACAAAATCAGCTTCCAGGGCGAATCGAAGGCGTTTTTCTATAATTTCCCAGGGTGTAAGGAGATCACTCAAGCTTATACAGGCAAAATCATGGCTTATTGGAGCCCCCAGACGAGCTGCCGCCGCAGAGAGCGCTGGAATACCTGGAATAATCTCGAGGGGAAACTGGTTCAGAAGATTTTCTTTTTCCAAAAGCTCTATTACCAGACAGGCCAGAGCATATATTCCCGGATCTCCAGAACAAACGAGGGAGGTAGTTTGTCCTTCCATAGCGCAGTGAATGGCTGCAAGACAGCGTTTTTTTTCCCCGCCCATTCCGCTTTGGATCAATTTTTTATCTTTTTTTAAGTCAAAAGGGACAAGATCCAGATAAAGACCGTATCCAACAATACAAGTGGAAATTTCAAGCGCTTTTATAGCCTGGCCAGAAAGGAGATCAGAAGCTCCAGGACCCAGGCCAACTATATACAATGGTTTGCTTGCATACATATATTATACCAGATTTGAATTTTTTATTGAAAAAATATTAAGAGGACATTCTTTGCAGGAATATATTAGGTACGGCCAGAGCCATGGCAATTTTTTTGCTATAAATTTTTTTCTCTGTATAAAGCGAAGCCCTACAGATAATTTCCGGGAAACCGGTTTTTTTGCTAGCGAGTTGTTTCGCAGCTATTATTGCGGAACTTTCACACACGCTGAATGGAGATTGAGAGAACCTTTTTCCACAGGCCGAGGAGGGGTTGGGAGTTTTGACAGTAGTCAGGTACAAGGCAGGCAAGGCTTTTAATTTTATATTTAATAAGTTTGCGAATTTTTGTGCTTCCGGATCCTCCGCTTTTTGGGCAATAGTGGCGCATATTCCTACAGATTCGGGAAGAATATCGAGATCAGCGCATAGAAAATTAAATGCCCGCAGAAGTTCTTCAGCAGTTACTCCCTTGCGAAAACCAAAACCCAGTGAAAAGACAGGGGGTACAAGCCGCAGAATTTCAGGACAATCAACTGATTTTTTCCAGTCTATAATTATCAGGGGAGTTTTTTTGAAATCATCTTTTGCTACGGACTGAAAGGAGCTTTTTTCTTTCAGAAATGCGCAAGGATCATAAATATAAAGAGTTTCTCCCCTGAGGAAACGTCCCTGGAAAGAAGGAAGTTTCGGCCAGTCCAGAATTGATAATCCGGAATTTTGGATAATTAAATCCAGAGACTTGTGCTCGCCTTCGATATCAGAAGCTGTGGTAAGGATGGGATGGGCATTTAATATTTCTGCCAGAAAAATTGCCAGATTATTACCTCCCCCCCAATGGCCTGAGAGAAGGTTAATCACATATCTGCCTTTTGAATCTATAACAATAACCGGGGGATCCTTGCTTTTATGAACAATAAAAGGCGCAATGGCCCTTACCGCTATGCCAGCCGCTCCGATAAAGATATGAGCCCAGGCTTTTGAAAATTCATCAGCAAGAATATTTTTAAGAGAGGAGAACAAGCAAAAGGGCTTACAGGAATATTCTGTATTGTGGATAAAGCGAAAAAGGCTTTGGGGAATATATTTTATTGTAGAAGTTTCAGCGCTTCCTTGTGGACTTATCCAGGGCCTGCGCGCAATGGTTTCCGCCAATGTGCAGCCGATGCTGATTGCGGAAGCGCTGAACATATAAATACCTGCCGGATTTTTTAGGACCATCTTTCCTTAAAAAAGAACTTTTTCGGCTGCTTCAAGAGTTTGTTCGAAATCGTGGGGGGTATGAGCAAAGCTAGTCATTCCTGTTTCAAATCCTGAAGGAGCCAGGTATATGCCCTGCTTGCGCATCTGTTTGTAAAATTTTGTATATAAATTTTGATTGCTGCTCTTTGCCTGCTCAAAATTAGAAACAGGATTTTCTGTAAAAAACACAGAAAACATGGACGCAATGGTGGGAATCTGAACAGGGATGCCTTTTTGTCTTAATATATCGCCCAGATTTTTTGCAAAATCACTGGTTCGGCTTTCCAATAGGGCATAGTTTTCATTTTTTAATTTCCTTAATGTGGCCAGACCAGCAGCCATCGCAAGCGGGTTGCCCGAAAGAGTGCCTGCCTGATAAACTTCTCCTTCCGGGGCAAGATGCTTCATATATTCTTTTTTACCGCCGACACAGCCTACCGGCAGACCTCCGCCTATGATTTTTCCCAAAACTGTGAGATCCGGGTTTATGGCAAACCTCTGCTGGGCTCCCCCATATGAAAGACGAAAGCCAGTTATAACTTCATCAAAAATTAACAGACTTCCATAATCTTTTGTCAGTTCGCGTAAGCCCTCAAGAAAATCAGGCAGGGAGGGAACAAGACCCATATTGGCAGCTACAGGTTCGACAATAACCGCCGCTATTTCCTGGCCATATTTTTTAAACTTTTCAGTTACCGCATCCAGATCGTTATACGGAACAAGCAGAGTATCTTTGACAACGTTATCGGGAATACCGGGCGTTCCCGGTATGGACAGCGTAGCTACACCAGAACCAGCGGCTGCAAGAAAGGGATCTGCATGTCCATGATAACAGCCTATAAATTTTACAACCTTATCCCTCCCTGTAATCGCTCTGGCGAGTCTTAAGGCGCTCATGGCTGCCTCGGTACCGGGGCTGACCATGCGAACCATCTCCACGGCTGGCAGGGCGTTAGTCACCTCTTTTGCAAGCTCAACTTCCCCTGGACAGGGGGCGCCAAAACTTGATCCTTTTACCGCTTCGGCAACAATTGCTGACGTAACTGAAACTTCTGTATGACCAAGAAGCAAAGGACCCCAGGAAAGGACATAATCAATATATTCATTGCCATCCACATCAAAAAGGTGACTACCGTGCGCATATTCTATAAAAAGAGGCAGTGAATCGACATTGTGACAGGCCCTGACAGGACTGTTAACCCCGCCTGGAATAAGCCTGCAGGCTTCCCTGTATAATTCGCAAGAGCAATCTTCCATCTTTTTCTCCTTTTAAAACTGGCATTTATTGCCGAATCAGGCATCATGCTTTAAAAGGTATTTTAATAAAAATTATAATTATTCATACCTGAAACCAGGCGTTAAAAATAACGCATGGATATTTTTTTCCACTCTTTAATTGTACGCAAAACGGCGTAATCCCGCATGGGCCAGATGTCAAGCAGAGCCTTTACAGTTTCTTCACATTCGGTATTACTGCGGCCATGAATCATGGTATAAAGAGTATAAGGCCAATCTGGCGCCGGGCATGGCCGGTAATAAATATGGGAAATAGATGGAATAAGCGCCGCTTTTGGCGCATATAAATCGGCTTCTTCCCGCGAAGCTATCCAGGCCGTCATGGCATTAAAGCGCCAGTCCGTTTTATGGTGGCGCAAACTGGCGCCAAAACGCCTTATCGCGCCCGTCGCTTTGAGATTTTCAAGTAAACGCAGTACCTCTTCTTCGCAAAGCCCGCATTGGGCGGCAATTTTTGCATAAGGTTCAGGAGAATCCGGCAAATCATCCTGAACAATTGCCAGGACAGCTTTTTCCTTGTCTGTAAGTTCAAGCCCCATATTTTTTTCACTCAAAAAAGCTTTATAATCCGCAGGCAAAAATATCAGGCCTTTTTAACGTTTAAATGAACGGGCAAACAGATCCTGAATGGCAATACGTCCATTATCTTCCAGAAAGCGGGTTCCTGAAGCGGCAAAATGTTCATGGCTGATTACCGGATCTTTTATTTCCTTCCAGGTGTCCTTATTCCATTCAAACCATGCGCTGTGGGGCTGATCAAAGACCATAAGCGGCTTGTTACAGATTTTGGCAAATTCCGCTCCCCAACCTGTTCCACCCTTAACCGTGTTGTCGGGCTGGATAGAACCGACTATGATAATCTGATCGCCATGACTTACCTGCCAGCAGATTGATTGCAGCACTTTCCTGAAGTGAGGCGCTCTTGTGTATTCCCTGTTCATAAGCCGGGATACATAAGTAAGACTGACATCTTTCAATGCCAGTTCTTCAGATGTGAGAACGCGCACTCCCCGGGTTCTCTCCATTTGATGGCCATCAAAACTGAAATTAACTTCCTCAATACCCCAGCTTTCCGCAAGCGATCCAAAAAACTGTTCTGTTCCCGCCGCTCCGCCGCTATAGAGGATACATTTGGATGGATTAAGCATAATTATTTCCTCCTTGTCCTTATTAAAAGGTGTTGACAGATTGGCAGAAAATATCCATTACGGCAAGACTTCACTTCGGGCCTGAATTTTACTTTTCCCGTTTGCCGGAATATTTTTTGCGCGAATCGTCTTCGCTTTCAGCGGGAGATTTTTATGCTTGCTGGACAATCTTTCAATAAAAATATAAAAAATGAAATCACATTGTTAGAATAGTTATAAAAATCAAATACTCCTTTTTAATAAATTTTTATCAAAACATATTCTGGATAAAAACTTGATTAGTCTCATAATACCTGTTTACAATGAAGAGGAAAGTCTGCCCAAGCTCTTCAAGGAACTTGAAGACGCATCCAAAAATCTTCCCCCCATGGAAATAATTCTTGTGGATGATGGCAGCTCCGATAAATCCGCCCATTTAATTGCGGAACAAGCCCGCAAAGATTCCCGTTTCAAACTTATCCAGTTTACCGTCAACAGCGGCCAGACAGCGGCGATACAGGCGGGAATTGATCATGCAAGCGGAGATACGCTTATATTTATGGACAGCGACCTGCAAAATGATCCCAAAGATATTGCGGCGCTTCTGGAAAAACTGGATCAGGGCTGGGACGTGGTAAGCGGCTGGAGAAAGGACAGAAAGGATAACCCCATAAAACGTAATATGCCCAGCCGGATTGCCAACGGCATTATTTCCAAAGTTTCAGGGGTTAATTTGCACGATTACGGATGCACTTTAAAAGCCTATCGCAAGAATGTAATTAAAAATGTTCGCCTGTATGGAGAAATGCACCGCTTTATTCCCATCTACGCTTCCTGGCAGGGCGCAAAAGTGGCTGAAATTCCTGTCACTCATCATGCAAGAGAATTCGGTAGTTCCAAATACGGTCTGGAGAGGATTTTCAAGGTAATTCTCGATATTCTGGTAGTAAAATTTCTTTCAAAATATCTGGTCAAACCGATTTACATTTTTGGTGGTTTTGGTCTTACCGCCTTTCTTCTGGCTTTTATCACCCTTATCTGGGCGATTTGTCTGAAAATTGGCTGGAATACCAGTTTTATTCAAACGCCTCTTCCCCTTTTTAGCGGAATCTGTTTTTTGTTAGGCTGTATGTGTATTCTCATGGGGCTTCTGGCAGAAGTGGTGTCGCGCACATATTATGAATCCCAGCACCAAAAACCATATATTATAAAAGAAACTATCAACCTGTCCGAACCAGAAAATCCGTAATGGAGTTTATCTTATGTGCGGCATTTGTGGTTTTACGGCTGGGGGAAATGAAAAAGATATCCGCGCCATGACAGAAGCGATGACTCATCGCGGACCGGATGGCATTGGTATTTTTCAGGATGGTTCTCTTGCATTGGGTCACAGACGTTTAAGTATTGTCGATCTTTCCGGCGGAACCCAGCCCATGCGGGATCCAGCATCCGGCATGGTAATTGTTTACAATGGCGAACTTTATAACCATCCTGAAATCCGCAGGGAGCTTGAAAAAGAGGGACATACTTTTCAGAGCAGCCATAGCGATACGGAAACGGTTTTACATGCTTTTGTACAGTGGGGGCCGGACTGCTTCGTCCGTTTTAATGGCATGTTCGCGCTGGCAATATACGATTCAAGACAAGAAAAATTATGGCTGGCCCGGGATCGTTTTGGTGAGAAACCGCTTTTTTATTCTCATACTAACAAGGGTTTCGGCTTTGCGAGCGAAGTGGGAGCCCTGGAATTATGGCCAGGCTTTAATCATAAGAAAAATGAAGACAATTTCCAGCGTTTTTTTGCCTGGAACTATATGCCAGGAGCGCGCACAATTTATGAAAATTGCAAAAGCCTTCCTCCCGCTTCCTTCCTCTGCCTGGATTTAAGGAATCGATCCCTGTTCATTAAAGCTTACTGGAACTTTTCCCTTGAGCCAGACGAAAGTCTTGATAACTATTCTGAAGAAGAACTGGCGGAAGAACTGCGCCGTCTTCTCATTCAGTCAGTCAAGCGCCGCCTTCTGGCAGATGTTCCCCTGGGCATTTTTCTCTCCGGCGGTATAGATTCAAGCGCTGTACTTGGCGCCGCTGTCCAGTTAAAAGATCCAGAAAGTATTGAAACTTTTACCATTGGATTCCATGAGAAAAGCTTCGACGAGTCAGATAAGGCAAGTCTGGTGGCAAAACACTTCGGCGTAAGAAATTCCATCCGCTATCTTTCTGAAGACGAAATGCGTTCCTCCATATCTTTGGTTCTCTCCAAAATGAGCGAGCCTTTTGGAGACGCATCTCTTATCCCTACATGGCAGCTTTGCAAATTTGCGAGGGAATATGTAAAAGTGGCTCTTTCCGGAGATGGGGGAGATGAATTATTTGGCGGATATGATCCTCTGGCCGCCATTTATCCTTCAGGACTGTACCGTCATTATATTCCGCAATGGCTTCACAGTCTTGGACGAAAAATTCTCTCCCTGATTCCCGCTTCCGATCGCAACATGAGCCTCGAATTCAAGTTGAAGAGAGTTTTAAGGGGACTTTCCTGGCCCGAGTCAATGCAAATTCCCGTCTGGATGAGTGGACTTGATCCTTCTGAAATTAGGGACTTTTTTCGTGCCCCATTATCTGCAGAAGAACTCTACAAAGATGCCGTTGACTTGTATAATGAATTTCCGCATCTCTCTCCCCTTGCCCATGCTTTCCTCTTTTTTACCCGTATCTATCTCTCCGATGATATTTTGGTCAAATCGGACAGGGCAAGCATGATGGTATCTCTGGAAACAAGGGCCATTTTTCTTGATAATGACCTTGTCGATTTTTGTCGGAAACTTCCCCTGCGCTTTAAATACAGATCCGGTCAGCGTAAATATTTGTTAAAAAAAGCCGTTGAAGCATGGCTTCCCAAAAGTATCCTGAACCAGCCTAAAAAAGGCTTTGGCATACCGCTGAATTTATGGCTCAGATCCCTGCCGGAACCAGATCCTGACGTTCCGGGTCTTAAAAAAGATATTATAAAATATTGTTTTGATCTTCATAAAAAACGGAGAGGCGACTTCCGCTACTTTCTCTGGGATTTGCAGTGCCTTTCCTGGCTGGCAACATAAAATAGATTATGAGTATTCCCCCCTGGCTATACATGCTCCCCGTAGCTGCCGTAAATGTATGCGCAAGCCTTCTTCTGAAAGCAGGCGCGTCTGACCATCCGGCCACGCTTCTCCTGAATCTCCTTAGCTGGCGATCCTTCTGCGGCCTCCTCTGTTTTGGTTTTGGGGGCCTCGCTTATGCCTGGCTGCTCAAATATGTGCCTCTCAATGTCGCTCAGGCAGTATTATCTTCTCAATATATCTTCACCAT
>CAYNKM010000004.1:9477-22257 GCA_964397795.1 uncultured Desulfovibrio sp.
ATGTGCCTCTCAATGTCGCTCAGGCAGTATTATCTTCTCAATATATCTTCACCATCTTGGGCGCCTGGCTGATTTTGCATGAAAACATGACAAGCCTTCAAATCCTCGGGTTTGTATTTGTTGGTATAGGTATAGCCCTGGTTGTATTAAACTGATTTCCCTTACATGAGAAAAATTAATTTCCCAGCTGTATTTGCCAGTTTCCTCCTGATTATTATAATTTTCGGCTATTTTTCTTTTAATGCTCCCTTAATGACCGATAATTATGTCTTTAGTCTGGATTTAAGCCCCTCCTATGCCGATTTTTATTCGGGCAAGAGCGTGACCAGTTCGCCCATGACTCTTTCAGGGGCATTTCGGCAAGCCTGTAAAATGTATTTTTCATGGTGCGGCAGATTTGCCGGCAATCTTGCCGTTTACCTTTCTTTTATGCTTCCTTCCTGGCTGGGGCACCTCCTATCCACGCTTGGCTTTGGAGTATATATTTTTCTTCTCCAGATTTGCGTTTTTGGAAAAAGATGGAGGGAACATCTAACCCCTGGCTGGATTCTCACCATTTCCGCCCTGGTGTGGATAGCAATCCCTTCCTTTGGCGAAGCATTTTTCTGGCTATCCGTAGGCGGACAGTTTGCCCTTCTTGCGCAAATAATAATGCTTCTTCCCTATAGACTGGCTTTAAATCCGGTAGAAACAAAAAATTTTTCCCCTTCTTTAACCTGTATTTTAAGCCTGATCTTCTTGTTGGCAGGTTTGATTACCTCTTCCCTGGACTACTCTACAAGCGCCGCCCTTCCTGTAACCGCCCTGACAACGGTAATTTATATTTATTTTTCCCGCAAAAAAGGGGAACGCGCAGTTCCCTGGATTCTGTTGGCCGGAGCTATTGGACTTCTTGCAGGAGGAGTTCTGACTCTGACCGCACCAGGCAACGGTCAAAGACTGCTTCTTACCACTGACTATTCGGTTGTATCCTGGCTTGCCTTGTCGTGGAGTGAAAAGATAATTTTCTGGCTTATCCATCTTCCCAATATATTTATTCTCTTCCCCATACCCTTGCTTATACTCGCATGGAGTTTAATCACCCTGTGGAAAGCAAAAGGAAAAAACTTTTATAAAAATCTTCCGGTTGCCGCATTTTTCTTCCTGCTACCTTTCATGCTTACTATCGGAGCCTATCTTTTCACCGCCTGGCCTCCTTCCCGCGCCTTTGCGACCTGCTCGATCCAGCTTTTGTTATCCGCTCTTATTGTGGCTGTTTATGCCCGCCCGCTTGCCTCACCATTCCTTCTTCGCGCAAGGGACCTTTTTCAGTTATTTCTGATGCTTTATTGTATAATCACCATTTCCTGGAATGCGTATATATTTTATGAACTCCACAATGTGATAACGGCCAGGGAGAAGGTTATAGCCGCCTCATCCCCCAATTCTGAAGTAATTTTACCTCCTCTTGATATTTCCTCCAATAAATACCAGCCATTAAAAGGCGCGTTAGCCGATCTTGCCCAGAATCCCGATTATTGGGTCAATCGGGCAATGGCTTTATATTATGGTTTAAAAAAAGTAAGTCTGCCACAAAAAACCTATTATTATGCGCCAGTTCTTTCTTCACAAGTATATCCTCAAAATCAGGCCTCTAAAAATGGCGATCCTGAAAGTTTAAATATTTCTTATGAGAAAGACAGGTTTATCGTAAAAGCGCCAGCTTCACAGAATGCCAAAGCGCCTGAATATGAACTATATATTTATTATTATGGCCAATCCGCTGTTTTATCATATTTATGGACTCCCTTGGCGAATAAACTTTATCCGTGGCTTTCCGAAATAAAGGCAGGGAGTCCTCTGATGAATCTTATACCCCTGCTTTTTGCCAGAACGGATCTTAAGATTATGAAGGAAACTGATTTTATTTGGGAAAGTCCCATGGTCAGAGTATATAATCCTGACATGATCTGGCTGGTAAAACCAGGCCAGGGCAAATTCTCCTTTGATCTTGTTCCATTAAAGGCAATCCATTAGTATTTGAAATCTGTATCTCATTGACTTAAATCTGCAGATCATTAAGACTTTTTATACCTTCTTAATTCCCCTTCTAATTTTTTCAATTTTATATATGATGTTTCGAAACTGGAGAAAGCATGAGTGATTACAAGAAAACCCTGAATTTACCCCAAACAGATTTTGCGATGAAAGCAAATCTCGCCAAGAAAGAACCGGAAATGATTAAATTCTGGGATACCATAAATGCTGCAAAAGCCATGCGCTCCGCTTCCGGTCTCCATGGTTCATATATTCTTCATGACGGTCCTCCCTACGCCAATGGACATATCCATATGGGGACAGCCATGAATAAAATTCTCAAGGACATTGTTGTCAAATCCAGAAATATGCAGGGATATGCCTGTAGCTATGTTCCTGGCTGGGACTGCCATGGACTCCCCATAGAGCATAAGGTTGAACAGGATCTGAAAGCAAAACGCAAGGATTTGCCAGCCCTCACGGTAAGACGCTTGTGCAGGGAATATGCACTGAAATGGATAGATATCCAGCGGCAGGAATTCATAAGGCTGGGCGTGCTTGGCGAATGGCACGATCCTTACCTGAGCCTGAAACCGGAATATGAAGCGGCCATAGCTTCCAATCTGTCTGAATTTGTCGCATTGGGAAGCGTTTATCGTTCTCGCAAGCCCATTTACTGGTGCAGTTCCTGCCGCACCGCCCTGGCAGAAGCCGAAGTGGAATATGCGGACGTACCTTCTCCCTCCATTTTTGTCGCCTTCCCCATAAAAGATGAAAAGATACTGAAAAAATTCCCGGATGCCCGGCCGCTTGAGACCTATGTCATAATCTGGACGACAACTCCCTGGACCATTCCCGATAACATGGCAGTATGTCTGCACCCTGATTTTGAATATGTTCTTGTCGAGGCAGGAGGAAAACAGTATCTGCTGGCTCAAGGCAGACTTGAGGAATGCGCGCATATTTTTGGCTGGGAAAATTACAAAATCCTTGGCACAATTCAGGGAGCGGAACTGGAAGGAATCCTTGCGTCCCATCCTTTATATGACAGAAAATCTCCCCTGATTTTGGGAAAGCATGTCACTCTTGACAGTGGTACAGGCTGTGTGCATACAGCACCAGGACATGGACGGGAAGATTTTGAAGTCAGCCAGAAATATAATCTGGATGTTTATTCTCCGCTGGATGATGACGGCCGTTTTTTACCGAATGTGGAATTGTTTTCAGGGAACACCATATGGGAAGCCAATCCGGCAGTTATTGAAAAATTAAGAGACAATGAGACCCTGCTGAATTCCGGCCAGATAACGCACTCCTACCCGCATTGCTGGCGCTGCAAAAAACCGGTGATTTTTCGGGCCACAACCCAATGGTTTATAAGCATGGAGGCCAATGATTTAAGGAAAAGATCCCTGGAAGCTATCAACAATGATGTCAAATGGATTCCTTCCTGGGGGAGGGAACGCATATATAATATGATCGAAACCCGCCCTGATTGGTGCATTTCCCGGCAACGGCAATGGGGCGTTCCCATTTTGGCCCTGAAATGTAAAAATTGCGGCGAAGTATGGAATGATCCCGCCTGGATGCGGGAGATCTGTTCCCGCTTTGCCACTCATCCTACCGGATGCGATTACTGGTATGAATGTTCAATAGAAAATCTGACCCCTCCTGGCCTTGCCTGTCCCAGCTGCGGCAAAAGCGAATGGGAAAAAGAAACAGATATTCTGGATGTCTGGTTTGATTCCGGCTCCAGCTTCGCGGCTGTTCTGGAAGCAACGCCAAGCCTGCATTTTCCAGCCGATATTTATCTGGAAGGATCCGATCAGCACAGGGGCTGGTTTCATAGTTCCCTTCTGATATCAGAAGGACTGCGGGGCAAGCCACCATACCGTTCCGTCCTGACTCATGGCTATGTGGTTGACGGGGAAGGACGAAAAATGTCCAAATCAATTGGCAATGTTATCGCTCCACAGGAACTGATTGATAAATACGGAGCGGAAATACTCCGGCTTTGGACCTGCTCTGTTGATTATCAGGATGATATCAGGATATCGCCACAGATTCTTGACCGTCTGGTAGACGCCTATCGGCGGATTCGCAATACCTGCCGCTTTATCCTGGGCAACCTTTACGATTTCAGCGCTCATGATATTTTAAAAACGGAGGATTTGACCCCGCTGGATCGATATGCCCTTTTTAAGGCGGTTCAGCTCCATGAACGCCTGCAAAAAGCATATCTTGATTTTGAATTTCATAAAATCTTTCATGGATTACACAATTATTGTGTAAGCGATCTTTCAGCGCTTTACCTTGATATTTTAAAAGATCGCCTGTATGCGTCCGCTCCCGCAAGCAGGGAAAGACGTTCAGCCCAGACCGCCCTCTGGCATATTATCCATTTACTTTTGCTGGACATGGCGCCCGTGCTTTCCTTCACTGCAGAGGAAATATTCCAGAAACTCCCAGGCAATCTTCGCGGACCGGTTGAGACAGTCTTTGCCCTTCAGCCATTTGACTTAAGTGCGTTTGCTCTTTCCAGGGAAGAGATGGAAAACTGGGATTTCTTTCTTTCCATACGTTCATTCGCGAATAAAGCCATCGAGAACGCCAGACAAAAAGGGGTGATCGGCCACTCTCTTGACGCGCAGTTAAAACTGTATCTTGATGACGAAAGCAGAGAAAAGCTGGAAGCCACAGGTACGGATTTGCGGGCGGCGTTTATTGTTTCGCAGCTAGATCTCGAGCCTCTGGCCAACAGTCCAAAAGAAGCTCATACTGATGAAAGCATCCCGCAGGCGAGCGCGCTTGTTCAGAAAGCCCAGGGTCAAAAATGTGAACGTTGCTGGATTTATAGCGAGGATATCGGAAAGGATGAAAGATGGCCGGATCTTTGTCCCCGCTGTGCGCAAGTTATGGAAGAAATTATATAATTAATTTATGAATAACTACCGCTCTTTGTGGCATTATCTGCTTCCCTGTCTTATAGCGGCAGGCGTATTTATTCTTGATCAAATAAGTAAAGCTTATATTTTGGCGCGAATCCCGGAAAACACCAATATTGTCATAATTCCCGGGTTTTTTGATTTGGTAAACATACGAAATCGCGGAGCGGCTTTTGGTTTCTTGAACCGGTCGGATATTGAATGGCAATTCTGGCTGTTTCTCATGGCTACGATTGTCGCCATATGGGCAATATTTGTGCTTTTGAAAGGCGCCAAAAACAAGCCCTTGCTTTATATCGGCCTTGGTCTCATTCTGGGAGGCTCCCTTGGAAACATGCTGGACAGACTGAGATACAGGGCAGTCGTTGATTTTCTGGATTTTTATCTGGGTTCGTGGCATTGGCCCGCGTTTAATATCGCTGACTCGTGCATTTGCGTAGGAGCCTTTATGGCCTGTATCGCTGTTTTAAAAAAATCAGATTCGCGCAGGGAATAATGACTTTCGCCTGGTGGCATATCCTTATTTTATTTATTCCCATTCTGCCCAATTTATGGAGCATATGGAATATATGGAATAATTCTTTTAAGGACTATAACCAGAAAGTCTTATGGCTCGTTATCGCTGTGTTTATTCCCATTATAGGCGGCCTACTTTATATTTTTATAGGACGTAAACAGGTTTTGAAAGCTTCCGGATAAATTATATTATTGACTTGCGAATAATTTACAACATCAGGTTAATCCCATGTCCAAAAAATTGTTTTTAAGTACTCTGGCCTTAACGCTTCTCAGCGCCTGTGGCCCGCTGGGTGGCGATCAGTCCCTGGAAGAACGGGTTGCCCAGCAGGATATGCAATTAAGGCAAATCAGGCAGCAACAGACAGACGCGATGAATCAGATAGAACTTATGCGTCAGGAAAACAAAACCCTCAAGGGTCAATTGAGAGCCTTGAGCGGCGGAGTCTCTCCTGGATACGCAATAAATCAGGAAGGAGCCTATCAGACTCCTGACGGCAGCGCGGTGCCTCAAACTGGCGCTTCAACCACTACCGCCATTCCGCTTCCAGCAGAAGCAGATACTTCCGGAATTAAATCCACAGGCGCACCCGAGAGTTCCGCTTACGCCAGTCCTCCCATTCCTGTACCCATGACAGGTCAAACGTCATCTCCGACTTATGGAATTCCGGATGAGCAGGCCCATCCTGACAGTCAATATCAAACTGTTCAGGCTCCTTCGGAAGAAACCTGGGGTCAGGCAGATCCCAAACCCGAGATTCAGGTTCCCCAGAAAGATTTATCTCTCGCCCTGTTTGACGCTGGCGTTAATTCATATAATTCAAGAAATTATCAGGCGGCCGAGCGTTCATTTTCAGATTTATTGAAAAATTATCCCAATCATTCCCAAAGCGCGGAAGCTCAATATTATCTTGGAGAATGCCAATTTCAGACCAATCATTTTGCTGACGCCGCCCTTGCCTATGAAACAGTCATTAAAAAATATCCCAAGGCTTCTGTCACGCCGGGGGCCTATCTGAAACAGGCAATATGTTTTAGCAAAATGAATCAAATGGCGGCCGCCAGGGCCAGGATGCAGGAAATAATTAGCAAGTTCCCAAACTCGCCTGAAGCCTCAAGAGCAAAAAGCTTTCTGAAATCCAATAAATAGGAAAACGTTTCCCTTTATAACGGACAAGAGGAAGTATTAATGATTTACAAGCAATTAAGCGAAGACATGCGGGATGGACTGAAAAATATATATTATCAGATTTCATCAGTTTCCGAAGAAACTGGCGAGAGGAAGCATGACACAGGAGCGTTAATAACCGAAGCGTCCACCCAGCTTGAGGAGGTTGTAAAGGCTACGGAATCCGCGGCCATGAATATAATGGAGATTGTGGAAGACCAGTTTGACAAGGCAGGAGAGAGTTCAAAACTTTTACAGGAACTTAAGTCGCAATTTCCTGAAAATGAGGCAATTGATAAATTATTGGTCATAAATGACGACTTGATAAAAAATTTAACGGAAGTCCTTACAGCTTTAAGCTTTCAGGATATAACTGGACAAAGAATTAAAAAGGTTTCATTGGCGTTAAATGCCATTGAACAGAGCGTTCTGGATCTTTATCTTTCTTCAGGTCTTGTAATGAACGCGGCGGAAGAAAATCCGGATGGAGACGCGGAACAAATTCAGGCCGAGGCGCAAAAAGCGGTTGAGGACTATAAGGAAAAAGTCTCTAGCTCCCAATTAAAGGGTCCAGACAAAAATGCTCCTTCCCAGGAAGCCATTGATCAAATGCTTTCCCAACTGGGGTTATAATTACTGGTTATCCCAAAAATACTCTTCTCCCAATCTGACGGCCCTGATATTTATATCCCGGATTGCAGGAGGTAGAAAATTATCTATCGCTTTTTCCAGATCTTCAGTTTTAAGGGGAATATAACCGGAAGCGCATAGAGCGCCCAGTAGGGCACTGTTTCCGCTCATTGGCGATCCAGACCTGATTCCCAATTCCCTGCACGGCAGAAAACAGGATTTTTCGCAAATCTGATTAACTTTACTTATGATTTCTTCAGGCTCGGGATATTTATCTGTTTCCAGGCAAACGCTTAAGGGGGGAACAGGGTCAAGGGAGGAAAATATTATTCCCCCTGGAGCCAGATAGGGCAGGGATCGCAAAGTTTCCAGAGGTTCAAATCCCAAAATTATATCCGCTTCAGCCAAATCCAGACGGGGAGAGCGCCATCCTCCAAGGAGCAGTACAGATTCGACAACGCCTCCCCTTTGAGCCATACCGTGAACCTCTCCGGCCACCGCCTTTATTCCCCCAATCATGGCTGCCTGCGCCAAAAGCTTTGTGGCGGTAAGAGTTCCCTGTCCACCTACGCCTGTAAAGAAAATTCTCGGCCTCTTTTGTTCAATCTGTCTATTCATTATTTTACGGTAATGGGTGGTAATATATTGCAATCAATTTTTCTTTATTCTCTTTGCCACTTCTTCTCCCATGGCTTTACAGCCAACGCGGATCTTTCCTTTTTCCATACTATCGGGAGTTCTGAATCCGGCATTTAAAGTTTCCTTTACTGCCTTTTCCACCGCTTCCGCGGCATCTGGAAAATGAAGGCCTATTCTTAAAAGCATGGCGCCGGACAAAATGGTGGCCAGAGGATTGGCCATGTCTTTCCCCGCTATATCAGGAGCCGAGCCATGAATTGGCTCAAAAAGTCCCGGTCCATCGCTACCAAGCGAGGCGGATGGCAGCATGCCCAGGGATCCCGTTATTACCGCGGCTTCATCTGATAAAATATCGCCGAATAAATTTCCTGTAAGAATTATATCAAACTGGGAAGGATTCCGCACCAACTGCATAGCGGCATTATCCACATACATATGGGTCAATTCTATATCCGGATAATCTTTATGTACATAATCAACAACTTCCCGCCATAGCCTGGAGGTTTCCAGGACATTGCTCTTATCGACCGAACAGATTTTTTTTCTTCTTTCGCGGGCCAGATTAAACGCTATTATGGCAATTCGTCTGATTTCCTCTTCACCATAGAGCATGGTGTTAAAGCCTACCCGTTCCCCGTTTCTGTTTTCAATGCCCCGCGGTTCCCCAAAATATATATCCCCTATCAATTCGCGGACAACAATGAGATCAATTCCCTTTTCGGCAATATCGGGACGCAAAAGGCAGGCGTCGGAAAGTTCCGGCCACAGGCGGGCGGGGCGCAAATTGGCGAATATCTGCAAAGCCTTTCTTAATTCCAGAAGGCCTTTTTCGGGCCGCATTATGGCGGGCAAAACATCCCATTTCGGACCGCCCACGGATCCGAAATATATGGCGTCCGAATTCAAACAGGCGTCAACAGTTTCCTGTGGAAGCGGCTTTCCAAAATTGTCAATCGCGCTACCGCCTAAAAAAGCCTCGGTAAAAGAAAAATCCAGATCGAATTGTTCAGCGGCCTTTTTTAAACAGAGAACTCCCTGGGCCAGAATTTCCGGGCCTATGCCATCTCCAGGTAAAAGGCATATTTTTTTCACCATTTTCAGCCTCTTATAAATAAGTTCAACCTGAATTTATTTCCATAATAGCAAACAATTTCAGGCTGTCATGTCTTTGCTCGCAAAAAAGTTGGTCTCTGCTCAAACCATGTGCTGATTTTCTGGGGGATGACAACTTTTCCCAGCAAGGGGCACGCCGCATCCCTAAGCCAGCACAGCTGGCAAGGGCTGCGCAGTCCCCCAGACCCCCTTTTTCAAAAAACTTTAATTTTTTGAAAATATAACTTATTGAAAAAAATTGTATTTATTATAATTTGGAGACTTCTTTGCCATCAACTGATGATTATAACCGGGCAAAAATGTATTTATCCATTCAATCGTTTTTTTACATATCCCACAAGTCCTCCCGCTTCAAGTATGGCTTTCATGGAGTCGGGTATGGGCCTGCAAACTATGTCACGATTTTTTGACAAATTATGAATAATTCCATTGGCGGCATCAATATCAAGCTCGTCTTCGTCATCGATATTATCTACCTCATCTCCAATTTCCAGAAGGAGCAAGCCCATATTAAAAGCGTTCCGGTAAAAGATGCGGGCAAAACTATGACCAATTACCACTGGAATACCAGCTCCCAATATCGCAAGGGGAGCATGCTCGCGGGAAGAGCCGCAGCCAAAATTCCTTCCGGCAACCATTATATCGCCTTTTTTCACCCTCTTAACCCAGTCGGGTTCAAGCCCGGCCATACAATTGACGCCAAGTTTATCCGGATCAGCCGTCACCAGAAAACGCGCGGGTATAATGGCGTCCGTATCCACATGATCTCCAACCTTATGAACATTTCCTGTATAATTCATGTCTTTTCCCAATGTTTTCCAGGGATAAAAATTTAAAAGGTAAAGAATTGAAAAAGAAGGAAGCTTTTAAGTATTAATCCATTTCCCTGGGAGAGGCGACTTTTCCCAGAATGGCGCTTGCCGCCGCTGTCGCTGGGCTGGCAAGATAAATTTCAGAGTTCAGACTTCCCATTCTGCCTTTAAAGTTTCTGTTGGTCGTAGTGACGGCTCTTTCTCCTTCGCCAAGGATGCCCATATGTCCGCCAAGACAGGGTCCGCATGTGCTGGGTCCCACAATACAGCCGGCTTCCATAAAAGTTTCTATCAATCCCTCCTTGAGAGCCTGCTTCCAGACTTTTGGAGTGGAAGGCAAGACAATGCAGCGGACACTTTTATGGACCTTTTTCCCTTTCAACACTTTTGCCGCTTCCCGCAAATCGCTTATCCTGCCATTGGTGCAGGAACCTATAACCACCTGTTGAATGGGAACTTCCCCGACCTGCGATACGGGCTTTATATTTGAGGGTATGTGGGGACAGGCGACAACAGGCTCCAGGCCGCTTACATCGATTTCCACTATCCTGGAATAACGCGCGCCCGGGTCGGCCTCCAGATTGAGATCGGTAGGCCATCCCTGTTCGGCGCACCATTCGCGGCAAACAGCGTCAACAGGAAACAATCCAACTTTTGCGCCTGCTTCTATCGCCATATTGGCCATGGTCAGGCGTCCTTCAACAGGCAAATTGTCAATGACCGGTCCGCCAAATTCAAGAGCCTGATATAACGCGCCATCCACGCCTATTTTGCCAATAAGAAGCAGCATCAGATCCTTGGCGGAGACCCACTCTTCCAGATTGCCCCTATATTCCACCCTTATGCTTTCTGGCACTTTAATCCATGTTTCGCCAAGGGCCATTGCCGCGGCGATATCAGTAGAACCCATTCCTGTGGCGAAAGCTCCAATTCCGCCATAGGTGCAGGTATGGCTGTCCGCTCCTATAACCAGATAGCCGGGACGGACAAGACCCAGTTCGGGCAGGAGAGTATGCTCCACGCCGCAATTTCCGCCTTCATAATAATGGGTTATGTTTTGCTCTTCAGCAAATTTGCGGCTGATAAGCACCTGATTGGCCGAATCAATATCTTTTTGGGGAGTAAAATGATCCATCACAAGGGCGATTCTGTCTTTATCAAAAACTTCCTTCGCGCCCATGCCCTTAAAGGATTTTATGGCCAACGGCCCTGTTATGTCATTTGCCAGAACAAGATCCACCTTGCATTGGACAATCTGACCCGGGCCGGTAATCTTTTCATCCGTATGCCTTTGCAAAAGCTTTTCAGCAAGAGTCATTTTCATTTCATATATCTCCAAGCATACTAGTTGTTTTGGGCATGAAGGCGCATGCCTTGCTCTTCCCTTTTTGCAAGATTATTCAAGGCATCCACAAACGCTCTGGCGCTAGCGACAAAAATATCCGGATGATTGCCCTTGCCGATAACAGAAATGCCCTTTTCCGCAAGACGCACAGTCACTTCTCCCAAAGCGTCTGTGCCACCCGTTATGCCATTAATGGAATATTGCTCGAGTTCCGGCTCGCGCCCGACAATGTCGGAAATAACATTAAATAAAGCGTCAATAGGTCCCACGCCAAAACCGGCCCCGCTTTTTTCTTCTCCGTTCACATCCATCAATACCGCAGCCGTTGGAGGCACTCCGCCAGCGTCCGAACTCTGAACGCTCACATGCCTTAACTTGAGACGATCCGGAATACGGTATATTTCCTGTTGAAACAAGGCCATCAAATCTTCATCATGCAACTGTTTTTTGCGATCCGCCAGTTTCTTCACTGCTTCAAACACAAGATTGAGCTGATCTTCATCCAGCTTATAACCCAGGCTTTCAAATTTTCCACGGACGGCATTTCTGCCGGAATGTTTGCCTATTACCAGATTTGAAGACTTTCGTCCCACAGATTCGGGGGTCATTATTTCATAAGTTTCCCTGTGTTTAATCATGCCATCCTGATGAATGCCCGATTCATGAGAGAAAGCGTTTGCTCCGGTAATGGCCTTATTAAGAGGAATGGGCTGGCCAATTGTCATGGACAGCAGACGGCAGGCCGGATAAAGCTGCTCCGTATTGATATTGGTATCCATTCCATAGTAATCCTTACGGACATGCAGGGCCATGGCGATTTCTTCCAGGGACGCATTTCCCGCCCTCTCTCCAATTCCATTCAAGGCGACTTCCACCTGTCTTGCCCCGGCCTTTATGGCAGCCAATGAATTCGCAACAGCCAGGCCCAAATCATCGTGACAATGCACGCTAAAAATCACTCTGTCGCTTCCCGGGGTGTTCTCGATTACATATTTAACCTGCTCGGCAAATTCATCAGGCTGGGCATATCCAACTGTATCCGGCAAATTTATGGTTGTCGCCCCGGCATTTATCGCTCCCTCCACAATTTTACAGACAAAATCGGGGTCAGAACGGGAAAAATCCTCACAGGAAAATTCCACATTCGGGGTAAGCGAAGCACAATGTTTCACGCAGGCAATGGCGGTTTCATATACCTGCTCGGGAGTTTTGCGCAATTTATATTCCATATGAAGGGGCGATGTCGCAATAAATGTATGTATTCTTGGCTGATGAGCCTTTTTTATGGCGTCCCAGCATATATTTATATCCTGGGGAACGCAGCGGGCCAGACCCGCAATCTGAATATCCTTACCGGCATTTTTGGCTATTGCTTCAACCGCTTCAAAATCCCCCGGACTTGAAGCGGGAAAACCCGCTTCTATTATATCCACTCCCAGAACTTCCAGCTGGCGGGCCAGACGAAGCTTCTCCTGCAAATTCATTGTGGCCCCTGGAGACTGTTCGCCATCCCGTAAAGTGGTATCAAAAATAAAAACCCGATCGGACATATAAAACTCCTCTTTATTATTACTTCAAGCGCATTACCGTCATGCC
>CAYNKM010000005.1:0-9921 GCA_964397795.1 uncultured Desulfovibrio sp.
CAGAAATTACGTATGCGTTCCTGTGGTATCATCATTGGCCCTGATTATTTCTTTAAAATTTATTCGATTCTTATATTTTGATCCCGATCCTTTTGCAATATTCTTAATTAATAGATGGGATACTTTTTACCTGCCAGAAATTAAATCGGTCCGCCGCGCCCTTTGCAATCCCTGTCCAAAAATAATATACTCATTGAGAGGAACTTATGCCCCTGAACGTTTTATTTTTGATGGAAGATCTTTGTTTTGGCGGAACACAAAAACAGAATCTCGCCCTGGCCAACGGGCTGGACAGGCTGCATTTCAGACCCCAAATTTTGACTCTTACCGGACCTACGGATTTGGACGATCAGGTGGCTACCGATATTCCCCTTGTCCATCTGGGTGCAAAGCGCGGGGTCGCGCCTCTCTTTTTTTTCAGGATGGGGAAGGTTATAAAAAGGCTGGTGCCGGACGTTATCATCCCCTGCACCGCCTTGCCGAACATATGGGGAAGAATCTGGGGAATGCTGCTTAAAATACCGGTAATCCTGGGCACTTGCCGGGGCGGAGGCGCGCCTGTACGTCAGCATGAACGCTTCCTTTGGAGGTTGTCATCCCATATTGTCTGCAATTCCAGCGCCCTTGTGGAAGCAATGAAGGAGAGGGGAGCGCCAGCGGGTCATTTAAGCTATATCCCAAATGGGGTGGATTGCGGGCATTTTCACCCTGCTAAAAAGGCTGAAAAAGATCCACTGATCCTCTGTGTGGCCAGGCTTTCTCCCGACAAGGATCTTCCGACCTTGCTTAAGGCTTTTGAAATGCTGGCGGAATCTGACTCAAGGCCGCGATTGCGCATTGTGGGAGAAGGATCGGAAGAAGGGAAGTTAAGGCAAATAATCCGGGGCATGTCCAAAAAGATCGCCGACAGAATTGAACTTGCTGGCGCGTGCGCGGATCCCGCGCATCATTATCGGGAAGCGGATCTTTTTGTATTAAGTTCAATAAGGGAAGGACAGCCCAATGTAATACTTGAGGCCATGAGTTCCGCTCTTCCTGTTTGCGCGACCGCGACGGGAGGTATTCCGGATTTGCTGGGACAGGAGGAAGGGGGATGCTTGTCCCTTCCCGGGGACGCGCCCGCTTTGGCGGAAAATATGGCAAGAATTCTTTCCGATTCTGTTTTGCAGAAGCGCATGGGAAGCCGCAACCGCCACTTTGCCCAGAATAATTTTTCATTTGAAAAGATGATATCAAGACATGAGGAATTGTTAAAAAATCTCTGGCGGCACAGATCTGGGCAAAATGCGAAATAATCTACAGGTTTTCATGGAGGGGAAATCAGTGTCATTTTCTTTGAAGATATTTTTATTTCTTCTCTGCAATTTCCTCCTTTTCAACAACGCTTTTGCAGGGGAAGAAAATCGCTATATTAAATCTGGAAAAAAACAGGCCACGGAATTATGGGAGGGAAAAGTTCTGACTGCCAAATTCAGGGCCGGCATGTGTTTTGAACCGGATGGCAAGGCAAGGGGCGTATTGATATTGACTCACAGAAACGGCAATGAGGATGTTTACCATCTTTATGGAACCATGAAAGATAACAAGTTTGAGCTCTCGCACAGCTCGGGTCATTATTTTAGCGGTTCTCTTGAAAATCCGGATCAGATGGAAGGCAAGGTAAAATTAAGCAATTCCATGAAAATGAGCCTGAAAGGCAGCCGCAAGAAAAATGTGACATTAAAAGCCCCGGACTGCGCCCCCCTGTTTTAGGAAGAGGGGCAAAAAATAAAAAATAATCGCTATATTAAAATAATCTATTGATGGCAAAGAAAGTTCTAAACTTTTACAAAGTACAAACCTTTCAATGGGTTATATCTAAAAAATTAAAAGTTTTTTGAAAAAGGGGGTCTGGGGGACTGCGTAGCTGTTAGCAGCCTTGCTGGTTACGGATACGGCGTACCCCTTGCGGGTAGAAAACTTTTGTTCACATTGCGCAGCCGTTGGCGGCAGGGCCGCCTTACGGATGCGGCATCCCCCTTGCGGGGAAAAGTTGTCATCCCCCAGAAAAACAACAAATGGTTTAAACAGACCCAAAATAATTTATAATAAAATCAAGAAATTATATGACCTACTTTTTATTTTGTCTCGGTCTGCTTCAGGTGGCGCTGCTCTGGGCGGTTGGACATGCTGGCCAGATTCAGCTTGTTCGGGCCAGGGAAGAAAAACGTAATATAGACGAAAGCGGAATAGACTGGCCCTCCTGCGCGCTGATTATTCCCATATATGGCGACAATCAGCTTATTGAAACGGCGATAAGAAGCCTTTTACTGCAGAATTATCCCGATTATACGGTTTACCTTGTCACGGCCAGGGCTTCAGATCCGGCAAGCGCCCTTATAGAGAGATTAAAATGGGATTACCCGAATATTAATCACGTCATTGCGGGAACAACACGCAGCTGCGGCCAGAAAAACTATAATCTTCTTGCCGGCATCGCCGCGGCCGGGCCTTCTGTTCAGGTTTACGCGTTTTGTGATTCTACCCATATCGCGGAAGCTGATTTTCTGCGCTGCCTTATTTTTCCCCTGGCGACTGGCAAGGCGCGCTTTAGCGCCGGCTATCATGAAGTTATTCCGGAGAATAAAGGCCTTATATCTTTATCATATGCGATAAATGTCCTTTTTATGCGTTTTTTGCAGGGTATGGCCGGCCTCACCCAGCCCTGGGGCGGAGCGATGGCCATGACCAGCGAAGCTTTTGAACAATGCCAGGTCGCAAGACTCTGGGCGGATAATGTTGTCGATGATTGCTCCCTCGGGGCATGGCTTCAGGATAACAAAATAAATATCGCGTATTGTCCGGCGGCCCTGCTCTGTACCTCCGTCCGCAATTATTCCGGATCGGTCTGGAAGGCCTGGCTCACCAGACAGGTTTTATTTCTTAAATTCTGTTTTCCAGGACAATGGGCAGGGCTTTGTCTCTTTTCCTGCCTTATGCCTGTGCCATTCCTGTGGGCCGCTGACGGAATTATTGAAGGCCTTTTCAACTTCGGATCTTTTACGTCGCCATTTCTTGCCCTCTGCTGGTTTTTTATTTTTCTTGGCGAGATGAGCATATGGCGCAAGTTTATTTCCGGAAAGCCCTCGCTGCTCCGCTGTTTTTGCGCCTTTTTTCTTTCCAGCATGATGCTGTTAATTGTTTCGCTTCATACCGTGTTTACCAACACAGTTCTCTGGAATAACATAAGATACCGGGTAGGTAAAAATGGGAAGGTGCTTTCCATCCATTCAGAATAACAGTGGAAATTAAAAATTTCAGGTACGGGCGTTTTTTGGTGTCCTGTTCTCTTGCAAAGGCCTGCCATGATCACATTACATGATCTGTTTAAAGTAAGCTTGCGTCAGGTAATCCGTCAAAAGAGTTATGGAGTGATATTTTCCATAGCCCTGGGTATTACCGCGTTTATAACCCTTTCTGTATTGGGACGTGAAATTCGCTACAAGGTAGGCCAGGACATGGTTCTCATGGGTGGGGTAAATGTCATTCAGGTTGTCATGGATGACAAACAGTACCCGGGACAGCCGATACGCGGCTTTAATAACCAGACAGTTGAGGCCCTGGGCAAGCTTCCAGGAGTTGGGGTAATAAGTCGCAATATCAGGGGAGGAAAGGTTTTTAATATCAGAACCGATGGAGAGAGAACAATTTCTGTAGATTTCATCGGAATAGACCAGAATTTTGTTGACGTTTATTCAGCCGAGCTGGACGCCGGGAGACTTTTTACCGCCGAGGATATAGCAAAACACCGCCGGGTATGCATGCTGGGAAAAGACGCGGCTGAAAATATTTATGGAGATCCGGACAAGGCGATCAATAAATATCTGTTTTTGCAGCAGGACGTTTTTCAGATTGTGGGCGTGATATCCGGCGTTATGCTTGGCTCCTGGAGTTACGGCGGTTTCCTGCCCTATACGACAATGATAGATCGCAACTGGGTAAGCGACAAGGTAACCAGGCTTTTCATTCGCGCAATCGGCTGGGAGGATGTGGCGCCGCTTGTAAAGGAGATTCCCACGGTGGTCAGGGAGCATCAGTCCGCTCCATATCTTGTCGTACAGACCCAGGATGAACAGCTGGATCGGATTCAGGTTACCTTCATGTGGGTTGAAGCCTTGCTGTGGCTGGGGATAGCCGCTTCCCTGATGCTTGGCGGATTTGGCATATGGTATGGCACATTTGCCGCGGTAAGGGCCAGAACCAGGGAAGTGGGTCTGAAAAAGGCGATGGGCGGTTCTGATTTTGACATACTTGCCCAGTTTCTGGCCGAAGCTCTATGCAAGGCGGTGGCGGGAGGCCTTTTGGGGATACTGATAGGCTTCTGCATAGTGGAAGCGGGTTCCTGGTTTCTTGGAACCGGAGTTTCATATACTCTTCTTGCCTTAAGCAGTTTGGGCAGCATTCTCTTTTCCGCGCTTATCGGGATTGGGGGCGGTTTGTATCCCGCCCTTCAGGCAAGCCGTATGGATGTCGTGTCCGCATTGCGCTTTGAATAAAACGGAGCTGAAAATATGCCCCCCGTTATTGATGCCAAAGATTTGTATAAGCGTTATCCAGGTTTTGCTCCGGTTCTCAAAGGCGCCGGCATTCAGGTTGAAGCAGGGGAAATGGCGGCCATTATGGGGCCGTCCGGTTGCGGCAAATCCACCATGCTTCATATCCTTGGCATGTTGCACGCGCCTGATTCTGGCTCGCTTAAAATTCTGGATACGGATGTTCTGGCCCTGAACCGTGAGCAGACAGCGGAGTTTCGCCGTGAAAACATGGGCTTTGTCATGCAGGCCAGCAACCTGTTTGATCACTCCACAGTTTTTGAAAATGTTGAATTTCCTCTCATATATAACAATATTCCCGAACAGGAGAGGTGGGAGAGGGTCATACGGGCTCTTGACCTGGTTCATCTGACAAAAAGGGTTCATTACCGCAGTAATCAGCTTTCCGGCGGCGAGCAGCAAAGGGTGGCCATTGCCCGGGCCATGGTGAATAACCCGGGAATTCTTATGGCTGATGAGCCCACCGGGGCTCTTGATGCCAAAACCAGCCGCCTGATAATGGAAAATTTCCAGAAATTATGTCATGGCGGCGGAGTTTCCATGATTATGGTTACTCACGATCCCAACATGGCCGAGTATTGCGACAGCATTTATACTCTGGAAGATGGCCAGCTCAAGTGTCAAAAAAAAGTGCCCACGCCCTACATTGCGGGAAAGGATAATGATTTTGCCAAAGCTCCGGAACCGGTGGTGCGCGGGGCATTAATTGTCGGGAGCTTTCCCACAAAAAAGGATAATTTTTTTATCCGTATTGCCGGACGTCTTTTCAGGGGTCAATTGCTTTCTGGCATTTTTTCCGTGAAGGGCGAGCCGTTCCTTGAAGGTCAGAAGAATTATACATTGCCCCTTGGGGTGAATCACATGGGCTTTTGGCAGAAGCTTGGGGCTTTATTCGGTTTTTTATTTCATGGGCGTGGCTATTCGCCTTTATGGCGGTTCTGGCGACAAATCCCGGGAAGTAAAAATTATGGTTTCTGGCGCAAGGCATTGGCCTTTTCTTGCGGAAACATTCTTGCCCGCTGGGCAAAGCGGGATCATACCGAATTTATCTATGCCGCGTCCGCCACAAAACTTGCCCTTCCCGCCTGGGTCTGCGCCAGACTTACAGGGCGGCCATTTGCCTTTTCCGTAAGCGCGGAAGCTTTGCCCTTTTTTTCACCAGTCTGGGAAGTCCTTGTCAATGATTCCGCTTTTGTCAGCTGTACGGATAAATCTGTTTTGAACTCTCTTGAAAGACAGCTTCCCAAAATTCCAAAAGACAAGTTTCTCCTTTTACGTCCAGTTCCCCAAATTCTTCCAGAAGAAAATGAGGACAACTTTTCCCCTGTGCCTGGCCAGGAAAAAAAACTTGAGATTTTATGCATGGGTCCTCAAGTTTCAGCTCATGGTTTTCGGCTGACGCTGGAAATTGCGCAAAAACTGAAAAGCCAGAAGACTGATTTTCATCTGACAGTTATAGGCAGACCTTCGTTATGGCAAAGGCTTGTGACAAGAAGCAGGGATTTGACTGGTTATATTGATTACGCTTTTGCGCGGACCGAAAGCGGCCTGGCGGAATTATATCATAATGCCGACATTTTTATTGCCTATCCTCCTGTCTATCGGGGATCGGAACTTGCACTGCCTGATTATGTCTGCTCCGCCATGGCTTTTGGCTTGTGTATTATCGTGGTGGACATGACCCCGGGCATGGCGGAAGCCCTGGATCCTGAAAAAAATTCCGTCCTTCTTCCTTCGGACAAGGCCCTGACGATAGCGGAAACCATAGCGCATCTTCAGAAAAGTCCCAAGAGAATGGAAGAGCTGGGAAAAGCCGCGAGGGAATCCTATAATAATCTGATGAATTTTACCGGCCAGATGAAAGTCCTGTCAGATCAGATGGCAATGGCTTCCGCGCTGGCGGATAGACAAATCGAAGAAAAGGCGGAGAAACAGAAAGGGAATAAATCATGAATTTTAACGGTATTCCCATTATGGTTTTGGGCGATGTCATGCTTGATCACTATATAACCGGAAAAGCCGAGCGGATGTCCCCCGAAGCCGCGGTCCCCGTACTGTTACGGCAGAAATCCTGGGCTGTTCCCGGAGGGGCCGCAAATGTTGCCCGCTGCCTTTCCCGCCTTGGCTGCGAGGCAAAGCTTATAGGATTGATTGGCCGCGATAGCGCAGGATCCGCTCTTAAACAGGAAATTCAGGGCGAAGGTATCGGGGGAAGCCTGGTGGAAACGAATCGGCCCACTACCTGTAAAACCAGAATCATGGCGCAAGGCAAACAGCTTTTGCGGGTGGATGAGGAAACAATTTTGCCTCCATCCCTGGAAGAGATGGTCAGTATGCGCAAATATCTGGAAAGGGATCTTCCAGGCTGCAAGGCTCTGGTCTTGTCAGACTATGCCAAGGGCGCGCTTTTACGGGCGAAGGACGGCTCAAGTATCTGTGAAACAGCGATAAGAATAGCCCATGATCTCAATATTCCCGTACTTGCGGACCCCAAGGGAACGGACTGGTCTCGTTACGAGCATGCCCAGTGTATAACGCCTAATCTCTCCGAATTTACCAAAATTAGCGCGGTGGCGGAAGGTTCTTCTTATAGTGAAGGTCAGCTAGATGAAGAAGCGCGTATAAGGCAAAAGCTTGCGGAAGACATTTGTCGCAGATTTCATGTTGACCGGCTTTTGCTTACCCGCGGCCCAAGGGGGATGAATCTTTTTGAAGAAGGGCATAAGCCCTATTATATCAGGGCCGCAAGAAGGGAGGTGGCAGATGTGTCCGGCGCTGGCGATACCGTCATCGCCACTCTGGCCGCCTGTGTCGCCAGCGGTTTGAGTTGGGAAGAAAGCGCGGAAATTGCCAATCAGGCCGCAGGCATAGCCGTGACCAAGGTGGGGACGGCTCCTGTGAGCATCACCGAGTTGAATCAGGCTCTCAAGCAGGATAACGATAATACGAAATTATATGACTGGTCTGAAATTCAGGAAAAAGTCAAGGAATGGCGGCGACAGGGACAGAAGATTGTATTTACCAACGGGTGCTTTGATTTGCTCCATCCTGGCCATATATCCCTTCTTCACCAAAGCGCGGCGTTTGGAGACCGGCTTGTAGTTGGCCTGAATAGCGATAAATCTGTTAAACGTCTCAAGGGAGAAAGCCGGCCTCTGCAAAACGAGAAAAGCAGGGCGCTTTTGCTGGAAGCCTTGCGGGATGTTGACGCTGTTGTAATCTTTGATCAGGATACTCCTGAAGAGTTAATCCGCCTTCTGTCTCCTGACTATCTCGTAAAAGGCAGCGACTACAGGCTGGAGGATGTGGTCGGAGCCTCATATGTCCGTGAACACGGTGGCGAGGTACGGCTTGTCGATATTGTGGATGGATGCAGCACAACAGGCATAGTACGTAAAATCAGGGAAGATCAGGTTTGAACGGCTATTGGGCGTAAAGCCCATACAATATCGTATCAGTGAACTGGCACGAAGAGTGCGCGAGGTAAAGATTGTATCCAGGAGCGATTTTCTTGATATATTCCGGAATTTCAAACATGTCCTGGGGCTTGTGATAAAGGCATATAATCAGCCTGGGATGCGTCTTTTTTATGGTTGCTTCAGCTCCCATAAGCGCCTTAAGTTCCGCCCCCTCAACATCCAGCTTGATGCAGTCCACCGGTTTTAAATGCCATTCCTTAACGAAAGCGTCAATGCTTGTAAGGTCGCAGCGGATAGAGCCATTTTCCCCATTATTGACCATATGGGATGAGTCTCTCAGATCCTGGAAATAGGCTTCCCCGGGTTTATCGGCAAGTCCAAGTGTCTGCAGATGATACCCCGGGAAAGACTTGAGGGTTTTTTGGGCTTTTTGGGCCATGTAGGGAATGGGCTCAAAGCCGAAAATATGACCTTCTGGTCCTGTGGCAGCCAGGAATTTTTTCTGGCTGAGCACCATGTCGGAAACGCCGCCATCAATCATCCAGTCTCCAGGCATAGGTTGAACGAGAGGGTGAAAATACTCCTCAAATGGCGCAATGGGCATAAAAGCGGCATTGCCCGTAATCAGGGCTTTTATGCGCGCGGCAAAAGTATCCCTGCTTTGCTCATCGGCAAAAAGCTGCATGGCTGATTCCAGCCTTTCCTCATTTTTACTGAAAAAATCCGGAAGTGGATTGCGAATTGAATAAATGGGAGCTTTGTCAGAATACAGGTAAAAAGTGCGAACATGGAAATTGGCGCCAAATATGGCCAGCATGTTCAGGGAGGATGTCATTGCCACAGGATTATCCGGACAGATGTAAATTTTTTCCAGCTCTGGCAAAAAGCCCAGATTATCAAGGGGCGAGCAGGGAATCAGCGATCCGTTTATTTCAATGCGCAGCCTGGACGTATGATTTTTATCCATATTGGGAATTATTAAATGGGCGCAATTGAGCCAGGGATGTTCCGTCAGCAGCGGCTCCAGCTTTGAGAGGCAGTCATCAAAGGCGATTATGCAGACATTGCGTAGGCTTTGGGAAATACCAAGAGGCCTGAAAAGGGGGATGGAGTTTATCTTGTCGAGCAAGCTCATATGAAACATCCGGTTATTTGTTTGAGCGGTATTTTTTCCAGGCCCAGCTTAAGGCAAAACACAGACAGGCGACCAGAATGACGGTCGCGCCGCTTGCCGTGGCCAGCCATTCCTGGGCAGAGAGAAGCAGGCCGGCAACAGCTGAAAACATTGAGACAAGAATGGACCACCAAAAAAGGCCCCGCATATTTTTTGCCAGATTTCGGCCGGTGGCCGCTGGCACTACCAGCATGGCTGTAACCAGAAGCACGCCAACCGCCCGAACACAGAACATGACCACGAGAGCGAGGATGGCGGCAAAAAGATATTGCCAGAAGGCTGTCACCATGCCGTCAACCTTTGCCATCACCGGTGAAAGGGATAAAAAAAGCATCCGGTTCCAGCCAGTGATTTCAAATATTATCAGGACGATGAGAAGGAGGAACATTACGGACAACTCGCCCTCGCTCACCGTAAGAATATCTCCATACAGATATTGTTGAATCTGTCTGCCCAAATCCGGGGCGCGGCTTACGACAGCGAGGCCAAAGGCCACAACAGCGCTGAAAACGATCCCTATTGCGGCATCAGCCGACAAGCCGCTTTTGCGCTGGACCCCCATAATGGCAATACCGACCATGACGCCAAAAACAAGAACCGCGGTGGCTGGAGGAGCGCCCAGAATTAATCCAAGCGCAAGACCGGCAAAGGCGGAATGGCCCACCGCGTCTGAAAAAAATGCCATCCGGAAATTAAGCACATGCACACCAAGCATGGCAGTCATGGGACTTAAGAG
>CAYNKM010000005.1:9931-16809 GCA_964397795.1 uncultured Desulfovibrio sp.
AGGAGGAGGCCAAGCAAGGCTTGCTGCATGAATCTGGTATCGAGGTATTCAAAGGGCAATTTTGCCAGGAGTTCATAAATCCAGGTGAAAGACATGAGCTAACTCGATTTCTCCATTTGCTTAAGCGTGTCTGGAGAATTATGGGGAAACCGCTTTTCAGATTTATTTTCAATGTCACTATAGGTGAGAACATCCTCAAAGTGGAAATTGCCCAACGCTCCGCATTGCGGGCAGGAAGGGCCGGCATTTTCGCATTGATTGGGGTATAAATGGATTGGTATTCCGAAAAGATCCATGAGCTCGCTGGACGTAAGCGTCTGTCTGGGCGAACCCTGCGCCATCACCCGCTTTTTTATACAGATAACATGGGTTGCGTAGTGGGCGGCCAGAGGCAGATTATGGGTCACCATAAGCAGGGTAAAACCAAATTGTTTACGGGTTTTGTCAAGCAGACTCCAGAAAAGACGCTCGCCCCTGTAGTCCACACCTGCTTCGGCCTCATCCAGTACAAGAAGCTGTGGGCGTCTTTCAAGAGCGGAAGCCAAAAGAACCCGCCGCATTTCTCCTCCTGAAAGATCGCCCAGACGTCTTTCTTCCAGCTTTTCTCCTCCTACGAGATTCAGCGCTTCGCGGGCGCGTTTGCGGATCGCGGCTGAACACCCCAGCCAGAGCGGTCTTGCGGTCTGGCCGAGAGAAAGAAATTCATAGACGCGCAAGGGCAATTGGGAGTCAGCCTGAAGCTGTTGGGGCACATAAGCGGTCACAACCTTATTGAGAGTCTGTCCCTTCTCGTTAAAAAAACGAATCTCCCCACTATACTTTCTTTCGCCAAGGAGACAGCGTAGCAGAGTGGTTTTTCCCGCGCCATTGGGTCCAATAATGGCAGTGGCTCCGCCGCAGGGAACATCCGCGGTTATATTCTCCAGAATGGGCCGATCCTCGCATTCCACAGTCAAATGTGAGAATTGTACTCCAGCGGCGGGGCGTGAATCAGTCAAAATATTTCTCCAGCGTAAGCAGGTTTTTTTCCATGACCTGCTGGTAATAGTCCGGATCGACCTTTTCTGGTCCTGAAGCGCAAGGATCAAGGGAAGCGTAGGGGAGGCCGCTTTCCTGGGCAAGAGTCTTGAGGAGGCGGTCCGAATACTGGCTGTCGCCTGCGAGAAGGGCGGGTTTTTCCTTTTTTAGTTCTGCTGTCAGTCTTGTGATTGTTGAGGCTGAATCGCTGTGTTCAAAAACAGCCACTATTTGAAGCATGGCATTTTTCGCGAGGTAAGCCAGGGCATCGTGTTCGAGAGCGATATTGCGGTTTTTGGCCTTTTTGCCTGTTTCTTCAAATTTATCAGCCAGAGCGTCAAGAAGCGAGGAATAATTCTCGCCATTTCGCGTATATGATCCCGCATTGGCCTGATCCGCTTTTGCCATACCCTCCGCGATATTTCTGACCATGATCGCGGCGTTGGCGGGCGAGGCGAAGATATGCGGATTTATCCCTCCAATATCATGATCATGATCATGACCGTGATCGTGATTATGATCGTGATGGGAGCTTCCTGCTGGAAGTTTGGGGACATTTATGCTTGCGTCTATGGTGAGCGGGGCTTTTTGCAGACTCTGCAGGGCTTTGGTCAGAAAATTTTCAAGCCCGGCTCCATTAATAATCAATATGTCCGCCTGGGAAAGTCTGCGCATATCGGCCGGACGCAATGTAAAATCATGCGGGCAGCCCAGGGAAGAGGGAATGAGCAGTTCAAGTTTCACATTATCAACACCAGCGCATACATTTAAGGCGAAAAGATAAACAGGAAATGTGCTGGCGACAACCCTGAGAGGCTTGTCTTCCGCATGCGCGGCATTATGGAAGGAATGGCAGCCGGCGGTGACAAGGAGAAGAAAAGCGAAGATGATCCAAAGTTTTTTCATTCGTTCACTCCATCTTTTTTTTGCCAGTAATCAAGTGTCCGGGCAATAAATTCACAAATTTTTTCATGTTCGGCCTTGCCGTTTCCCTCGATTTTTTCGGGCTCGCCAAACTTGAAGCGGATGGGAAGATCCGGACGAATCTTTCCAAGTTCCTTTATCTTTTTGCCCTGGCCCCAGGCGTCAGTTTTCAGGACTATGGGAATAAGTGGCACATTCGCCTTTTTGGCAAGTTTCACTCCGATGCTGTTAAACTTTTCGCGGCTGAAATAAAGGGATCGGGTATGCTGGGGAAAGACAATAATGGATGTGCCTTCTTCCAGGCGTTTTTTACCCTCGTTTATAACTGTCGCAAGATCTTCCCTGGGATTAACCCTGCCCACTATAACTGGATTGCGGGATCTCATAACCGGGCCAAAGAGCGGCATGGTCGCCAGACTCTTTTTAACCACGAAAGTGACCTTTTTATCGGGGCGGATCATTGCCGGCAGCGCGAATGTCTCCAGGGTGCTCATATGATTCGCGATAAATACGCACGGAGATTTTACAGCAGTTATGTTATTCAATCCTTCAATATAAATTTTACATCCGATTTTTTCAAGAATGTCCGAAAACCAGGCGCTGGCGTTTGACCACTTCACATCATCACATCTGTTTCTGGCGGCAAGCCAGCAGAGATGTCGCAATGGGCCAAAGAGGATGCGCAGGTAAAATTCAAGGGCAGGGAGACGGCTTATATGGCCTGGTTCGGCATAAGTAACATATTCATTATTGTTACCGAATTTCTTGCGCATGTTGTCAGGTTTTTTAATCATTATTTTCTTGCAGGTTACGTAATTTGTTCTGCCATTCATACAGGGAAGGTTCGGCGCCGTTCTGACGGGGCGAATAAAAGCGTTTGCCTTCCAGACCCTGTGGGAGATAGGTTTGTTTAACCCAGGATTCTGGCCAGTCATGAGGATATTTGTAATCCCTGCCATAACCCCAGTTCTTTTGAAGCTGGGTCGAGGCGTTTCGCAAATGCGCAGGGACAGGCCTTGCTCCATTAAGTTTTACTTCCTTTTTGGCTGCCAGATACGCGGCGTAGGTGGAATTGCTTTTTTTTGCCAGGGCAAGATAAACCACCGTTTCTGCAAGAGGAATTACCGCTTCCGGCATTCCTGTAAACTCGACAGCCTGTTGGCAGGCGACAGCAAGGGGAAGGGCATGAGGATCAGCCAGGCCAACATCTTCAGAAGCGGACAAAATAAGGCGGCGACAGACAAAACGGGGATCTTCCCCACCTTCCAGAAGACATGCCAGGTAGTATAGGGCGGCATCCGGGTCACTTCCGCGTATCGATTTAATAAGCGCGCTGGCCAGTTCATAATGGTTATCCCCATCCCGATCATGTCTGGCCATGGCTTCCGGCAGAATTTTTACAAGGCTGGCCGGGTTTTGCTCTGTCTCGGGGAGACTTGCCGCGAACTCCACCAGATTAAGAAGCGTTCTGCCGTCTCCCGCGGATCTCTGCGCCAAAAGCTCAAGGACGTCATCGTTCAGCTTTTTGCCCAGCAAGGCAGTCCCTCTTTCAGCAAGTTTTAAAAGATCAGGTTTATTAAGAGCGGAAAGACGCCAGACCTGCATTCTGGATAATAGCTGGCGGGTGACACAGAAAGAGGGATTTTCAGTCGTAGTCGCAAGCAGGGTGAGCTGGCCGCTTTCCAGAATGGGGAGGAAAAAATCCTGTTGAGCTTTTGAAAACCTGTGCAATTCATCGAGAACAAGAATTTCTGTATCGCCCAGGGCGCGTCGTAACTGGGGCAGACCGGCTTCAGGCGCGGAAATCCGCATGAATTTTTTACCGCACGCTTTGGCGAGCAGCAGTGCTAGAGTGGATTTTCCGCATCCTGGGGGACCAAAAAGCAGGATATTGGGTAATCTGCTTCCTTCCTGGATGGTTTTAATTCGATTGGCCAGATGCGGCTGCCCGATAAATCCTGAAGTTTCGCCGGGACGGGCCTTTTCTGCCAGGGGCATGGGCGTCATTTTTCCGCCCTGTTTTCCGGAAGCTGTGAAGCCCAGAAATGCAGGCTTAAACAGAGAGACGCCGCTGTTTCACAGCGCAAGACCCTGTTTCCAAGGCTTACAAATGAAAAATCCGCATTGCGGAAAATTTCAAGTTCCCTCTGGGAGAAACCGCCTTCAGGGCCAATTGTATATACGGTAAGGCCGGGTTGGCCCAAAAGATTGGCAGGAAGCATTGGCGAGCCTCCGATTTCTTCCCAGGGAAGAATTCGTAAATCAGACGACGCGGCATTTTGGGCTACTTCCTCGGCATTGCGCATAAGTTTAATTTCAGGAAGCCAGGGGTTGCGCGATTGTTTCATTCCGGCAATTAACTGCCCTTTCAGGTTGTCGGCAAGCTGGGGAGACAATTTTCCCTGACTGAAATCAGCCTGCCACAGCCATATTTCAGACGCCCCCAGTTCAGACGCTTTTTCCATAAAAAAACCGCGGCGGACCGCCTTGCTCAAGGCAAGGGCAATAACCGGCCGGGATACAGGTTTTGGCGCAAAGTCCTCCTCCAAAATTGTCAATTTTAATTTTTGTCTGCCTATCTTGTCAATTTGGGCTCTCGCGCTTTTTCCCTTGCCATCCATCAGGGTAATCTGATCACCTTCCTTAAGCCGCAAAACCTGGGCATGGCGGGCTTCCTGACCGGTTAGTTCCGGCTTTTCTTGCCATTTTTCCTCTTCAAGATAAAATGCAGGCAGACTCATGCGGGATTTGCCTCCATTGCTTTCATGCTGCTTAAACGGGCTTTTCTGACCGCTTTAATAGCGTCCAGCAAAGCTATTATCCTGCCGTAATTCTTTTTGATTTCGACTCCGGCAGGGCTGAGCTCCTTTTCGGGGCAATTGATGTAAGTACGCAGAAGATAAGGATCTTCAACAATAATTTTGCCGCTATTAATGGCCGCGTCCACCAGATCTGGAAAAAAATTCACTATGTCAAATTGAAGCTCATTGAGAAGGGTCACCGTTTCACGGCACATTTGCCGATATCCTATTTTCTTGCCCTTGAAACTGCGCGTGGATATATCATGTAAAAGGCGTATCTGCCTGGCCTGGCTTATGTAAGATAAAAGGCCCGTAACTTCCTGATAAAGTTCCCTCAGGGAGTCAAACATGGCTGTTTTTTTGGGTGATTGAAGATATTCATTAATAATTTTGACGACATTGTTATAAAATTCTTCATTGTAGCTAATCATCCGCCGCTGGTGCTTTGATAGCCAGCTGTGCAGAAATTTCAGCCTTTTTTCGTCCGTATCGGTATTTTCCACAATTTCAGTGCGTTTGTAGAGGATCCGGCCAGTATGTTCTCCGCGGATTATATCATTAAGACGTAAAAGCATGTTGCTTTCGTCCTTGATAATATTAAGGCCGTCAAGGGGCTTTCCGGTCAGGGGATGGAGAACTTCCTGCTTTTCAACAGACAGCGCGCGATCCTGGCGGACATTGGCCGGATCATAACTATGCTGTTTGTATTGGACGCGCAGGATAACCACCTTGCGATCAGGGTCCAGAAAAAATCCCTTGTGGTTTAAGACTGATATGACCTGTTCCTGATTATCGTCAACCTTTACAAGAGCAATTTTTTCCACAATGGGGTAATGGCGTTTTTCTCCGGAAAACATGTATGTGGTAATCACCCTGTCGCTTTGGCCGAGAACCCTGAGCAGGAAATTCTCGCCCATTTTGTGAAGTTTCCTGGCAAAAAGGGCGCTGGAGGTGCGTCTTTCCGAAACAATGGGGAAGCCGTAAAGCTCCATAAGATATTGATATACAAACATGCGGTTGCGTTCATACATTTCGCTGTCTCCATAGACAAATTTGCCTATCCGCATGCCGAACCGTTTTAATTCATTATCCATGTCGGAGGGAAAAGAGGCGAAAATACCGGCCAGATGAAACAGTTTGTCTTCGCCAAGCGCCATCACCTGAGCCCTGTCCATCTCCAGAAGATAGGGGAGCAGAGTCTGGTAATTGTCCATCAAGGTCAGGTCCTGCCCCTCCAGGTTTGACCGGAGCCTATCCTGTGTTGCCTTCGCGAGCCGGCTAGCCATGATATTAAGATTTTGGGCATGTACATGACTTTCCAGGGGACAGGCCTTGTCTGACTGGACACGAATGGGATGAAGCTTGTCAAACTGGAAAATTTCGGAAAAATAATCAAGCTGGCGACCAAGAGCGACAAGTGAAAAGCCGGGAAGCTCCTTGTGCTCATACATATCGGTATCAAAAGAGGGCAGAAGCTCCCTGCCTTCAACAACAGGATAATTTTCCATCTCCTGAAAGGGTTTTACAAGACAATAGCGGATGTGAACCGCATCAAGAAAATCTTTTAGTTGAAGCATATTGCGCAATGCAATAGTCCCATCTTCCAGAATGGTTTCCTTTACGGCCGATTGGGAAAAAATATCTTGCCATGCTGTCATTTACGGACTACCTGTACGCCAATATTAACATTTTTTTTATTAATGTTCCACCTTTTTTAAATTTTTCCTTTCACTTTTTGAGGGAAGTCCTGAAAATCAAAGGCGGGAAATGCTTATTTTAATATTTTAAAACGGATATAAAAATACAGGCTTTATGGACAGACAGGCGTTTTTAAAGATTTATTTTATCTGGGCATTTTCATCATTAAATAATTTCGCGTGTTTTATAAGGAATATGGCCAAAAAAGGCTTGTATTTATATCCTGTCGGTCAGGTCGGGGCGCGGAAGAAGCTTTTTAAAGACATGATTTGCGCCAGTTGATACCCAGGCAAATATGTTGCCACGATTGTACAGGTTTGCTAAAAAGAAAAAGTGCGTCTTGCATAAACCTGAATAATCATAATCAATGAATAATAAATCTCTGGAAGATCATGTCCTTGCAATAATGTGCAGCGTGTTTGAAGCCTATTCCGCCGC
>CAYNKM010000005.1:16819-21974 GCA_964397795.1 uncultured Desulfovibrio sp.
TTGCCAGATGAAAATGGCGAATCTCATTCTCTTGCCGCGTCCTTCAGTCTGGGAAATTCAATAGGCTCCTATGCCCCTGTCCACCCCGGCAAGGGCCTGATTGGTAAAATTATCTCCAGCCGAAAGCCTGTCCTTGTTTCCAATTTTGACAGGGAAAAAATCCCGCTTGATTATTATCTTCCCAATACGGAGGAGGATATAAAAGCTTTTATGGGCTACCCTGTGCCTACGGGGGGAGTTTTATGCGTGGATAGCAAACGGCAATACAGTTTTACGGAGAAAGATGAAAAAATCCTGAAACTTTTTGCCGAGCTTATTTCTCTTCAGCACAAACTTTCGGACAGGGGAATAAGCGGCAAAATCCCGCGATATTTTGCCGAATTAAGCATTATTCAGGAGTTGCGGAACAAGACCCATCGCTGGCCAGAATATATAAAATATTTCCTGAGGACTTTAAGCGAGGCTTCCGGTTTTGAATATTGCGCTTTCGCCACTCTCCAGGAGCCGGGAGATCGCTATTGTATTGAATGTGAATCGGCTCCCCTTCTTCTGACAGGCGGCAAAATTTTATGTCTTCCCATGAGCAACGGGCTTGTAGGATGGGTTTTCCGCCATCCCAGTCCCGTTTATGCCGAAGATGGCGGCCTTGCCCCAAATACGGGTCTTTTTGGCAAATTGCCCGATATGCCGGACTTCCCCGCGGCGATATGTTTGCCAGTATTTGTTGACAAGACCTGTAAGGGAGTATTGTGCCTGGCCAATACCGAGCCCCGCCCGATTGATGAAAGTTTGCGCAGTTTTTTACGTATGGCTGTGGATCACTTAAGCCTTTTTCTGGAAAATCTCTATTTCAGAAATCGCTTGCAGTCCTCTTTGCCCAATGCAAATATACAACGTGAAGGAGCGCGGGTTTATGATCCCGACACCGCGCCTCCTCCCCGTAAAAACGATACAGATATTTAGGAATGAACCGCTTTTTCCAGAAATTATTCCAGTTCATGAGCACAAATATTGCCATGGATCTGGGTACAGCCAATACGCTTCTTTATACCAAAAGGCATGGCATCATAATAAATGAACCATCGGTACTGGCATTGGACGCCAGATCAGGAAAAGTGCTCTCCGTAGGCGAAGAGGCAAGACAATATATAGGCCGTACTCATGACAGAATCCGGGTTGTGCGCCCCCTCAAGGATGGCGTAATTGCGGATTTTGACGTAACCAGATCCATGATTTCCTATTTTTCCAAAAAAGCGATACAGGGTCTTGCCCTGGCCCGTCCCTCCATGGTCATTTGCATTCCAAGCGGCATAACCCAGGTGGAAAAAAAAGCCGTGATCGATGCCGCCCGACTTGCCGGCGCAAGGGAAGTCTCTCTTGTGGAAGAGCCCATGGCCGCAGCAATGGGGGCCGATTTGCCCATTAATGAGCCTGTGGGAAATATTGTCCTTGATATTGGCGGAGGAACAAGCGAGGTGGCGGTTATCTCCATGGGAGGGGTGGCTGTCTCCCAGTCTGTGAGAGTCGCCGGTGACGCCATGAATCATGCTGTCGAGCGCTACATGAGGGAAATGTTTCACCTGGAAGTGGGCGGAACAACCGCGGAAAATGTTAAAATGATTATTGGCTCCGCTCTGCCTCAAAATAACGCCCCATCCCTTGAGGTATCGGGCAAGGATATTGTTCAGGGCAGGCCGGGAACGGTGATTGTTTCTGAAGGCCATATACGCGAAGCCCTGGCTGAACCCGTCAAGATCATTCTCAATACAGTGCTTCAGGCCCTTGACAAGACTCCTCCTGAACTCGCCGCCGATATATGGACAAACGGGCTTCTTATGGCCGGGGGAGGCTCCCTGCTCAAGGGTCTCGATCAATATCTGGCAAGAGAAACCAAACTAAAGGTTTTTGTTGACAAGGATCCCCTGACTACGGTCCTGCGGGGAACAGCTAAAGCCATGCTTCAGCGCAACAGATACAAATCCGTATTTATCAATTAAAAATCAATGCTGAAAAATAATAATCATCTTCTGGAACAATGTCTGCAAGCAGTCCGCAAAGCCGGAGAAATCATCCAGAAGGCATGGGTGAGACCGGATGTCATTCATCATAAGGCTCTTACGGATCTGGTCACGGAGACAGATTTTGCCGTCCAGACTTTTCTGGAGAAAGAGCTTCTTTCCATCCTGCCTGACGCGGCCTTTTTGGGAGAGGAGGCAATGGAGTCCGCCAAAAGTCCTCCAGACCCCCTGAAGGATTTATGCTGGATTGTCGATCCGGTAGATGGCACGACCAATTTTGTTCATCGCATACCTTTCATGGCCTGTTCTGTCGCGCTTTGGGAAAATGGAAATCCCCTGCTGGGAGTGGTCAACGCTCCCATGCTCAATGAAATCTATTATGCTCAAAAAGGAGCGGGCGCTTTTTGCAATGGGGAAAAAATAAGGGTGTCGTCTGTGGAAAGGGCGGAAGCGGCTCTTGTCTGTACGGGTCTTCCCTATGATCCTTCTCTTGAAATGGCCGGCATCCTGAAACGCCTGGAAAGGATTATTCCCGCCACCCAGGGCTTGCGCAGACTTGGCGCCGCCGCCCTGGATCTGGCCTATGTAGCCTGCGGAAAACTTGACGCCTTTTATGAATATTCGCTCAAGCCCTGGGATCTCGCCGCAGGCGTCCTTCTCGTCCTTGAGGCTGGGGGAAATGTTTCCGATTTTCAGGGTAAACCCCATATTTTCGGACAGCCCCTGCTTGCTGATAACGGATGGGTACATAAACACATGCTTGATTTGCTCGCTTCCCAGATCTAACTGGTCAAGTTTTATCCTGTAATAAGTTTTTTGGAAAAAGTGGGACCGTGTAGCCGTTGGCAGCCTTGCTTACGGATATGGCATTCTTCAGAAAATCAGCACATGGTTTGAACCGAGCCATATTTTTTTTATGTATTAAGATAGTTTTGAAAAAATAATCTGAACAGGGGTGAAAATTCGCAGCCAAAATTCATAAGGGATAAAATTTCAACCGGATCCGCCAAAAGCCAGCGTTCCCTGTCAAGGGCGAAAGCATTGGCCAGCGCGTTTGACGCTGAAATGGAGAAAATTGAGGAGACAGAATTCCCGCTTTCAATACAGGGATGGATTTCGCCAAGAAGAGTTAAATTTCCTGACCCAAAGTGTTCCAAAGCCATCTTTTCGGCATATTCCCGCGCGCAGAAACCGGCCTGAAGCGCTCCGGAAAAAGAAAATCCGTAAATTCCGTCCGGGTCAATATTTAAAAGGATCTTTTTTCTCCTGTCTGTCAAAAGAAGGGCGATACTTCTGTGCAGGAGTTTTTGTTTTATTATGTCTTCAAAAGGAAGGATGCAGAGAGGCCGGTAATTCCCATCAAGCGCCTCGCCCAGATTTTCCCCCGGATTATTCTTGAAAGATGCCATGTTAAATCCCTGTCAAACTGAAAATTTAAAAAATACTGATAAATTCTTCCGGCGCCTGCAAAGCGCGGACGCCGCGGCTATGCATGAGCTGGAGAGTATCTGTTTTTCACTTCCGTGGTCACTTTTACAATGCCGCGGCGCTCTTGCACAGAATAATTTTGCCGCTACAGGTCTGTGGAAGAGTGAAAGACTTCTGGCCTATATTTCTTTTTTTCACAATGTTGACGAGATGGAAATTGTCAATCTTGCCGTCCATCCCCTGGCCAGGAGACGCGGATATGGTTATGATACCCTGCTTCAGCTATTGCAAGAAGGCAATAAAATGGGTATGCACAAGGTTGCGCTTGAAGTGCGGGAAAGGAATCTGGCGGCAATCTCCCTTTATGAAAAGGCCGGATTTAAACTGGCCGGATTGCGCCGGAACTATTATCCCGATACGGGCGAAAACGCCCTTATTTATTGTTATATAATCTGAATTCATCTTCTAACCTCAAAGGCAAGCCATGCAAAAAATCATAGCCGCAAACTGGAAAATGCACAAAATCCGTTCTCAGGCCGCTCAAACAGCCGGTGATTTATCTCTCGCCCTGCAAAAGGGAACGCCGGATAACCGCCTGGTTATTGTGTTTCCCCCCTTTACGGATATCGCAACTGTAGCGGATGCTTTTGTCGGCATCAGCAATCTTGCCACCGGCGGCCAAAATTTCTATCCCGCGGAACAGGGAGCGTTTACCGGAGAAATTTCACCGGCCATGCTGCAGGATTCCGGCGCGACCTGGGCTCTGACCGGTCATTCAGAACGCAGACATATTTTTGATGAAAGCGATGAAATTATTGCCAAAAAAACTGAATTTGGCCTTTCCAAAAATCTTAATATAATGCTCTGCGTTGGTGAAACGCTGAAAGAAAGGGAAGCGGGAGAGCTTGAAAGAGTTTTGGAGCGCCAGCTTTCATCAGCTATTAAACCTCTTGTGGAAAAGGGCTTTTCCAACCTGGAACAAAGGCTTGCGATCGCCTATGAACCTGTCTGGGCCATTGGCACGGGAAAGGTTGCCGGCCCTGCTGAAATTATAGACGCTCATGCCCGCGTCCGTAAAATTCTGGAAAAATATCTTGGCCCGGTCGCAGGCAAAATGCCCATTCTCTATGGAGGGAGCGTAAAAGCCGATAATGCCAAAAATATTTTGACACTGGATAATGTGGATGGGCTTTTGGTAGGCGGGGCCTCCCTGGAGGCCGACAGCTTCCTCAAGATAATAAATGCCTGATTGCATTTTTCAGCATGTTATAATAGAAAGATTTCGACTGTCATATTTTTTTGATTGCCTATATTGAATCCGGGTATGGAATATATTTTTCCTGCCCGGCTTTTGCCATGTCTGGAGGATATTAGTGCAGACGCTTATTCTGACCATATATATTATAGTTTGCGTATTGCTTGTCATTCTTGTTCTTTTGCAATCGGGCAAGGAAGGGATGGGAGTAATTTTTGGAGGCGGCAACTCTTCTGTTTTCGGAAGTTCCGGTGCCGGCGGCATATTGGCCAAATTGACTGCTTTTATGGCGATAGTTTTTGTTATTACCGCCTTAAGTTATACTTATGTCACCAGCTCGCGACCAGAATCCGAATCCCAGATTCTGGATGTAAAAATTGAGGATGTTCCCGCACCATCACAAGTTTCTCCTCCTCCTTCTCCTGAAAACAGCCAGAAAGAATCCGTAACGCCC
>CAYNKM010000006.1:0-19713 GCA_964397795.1 uncultured Desulfovibrio sp.
CCCAGATGTATTTCAATCTTGCCTCCTTTGTTGTTTTTGCCTTTTTCACATTCTGCGCCTGGATTTTTAATCCGTCTTTTGCCGATGTGACCAGACAATATTTTTATAATCTTCTTACTTTCCATTTCGCGTCCCTTCACAGTGTCTGGTTTATGCTTACCATGTTGGCTGGATATGTGGTAATGATCTGGATACCCATTACCAATGAACGCCATATCTTGATGAAATATTTTATGTATCATAATATCATGTGGGGCGATAAAGCCACCGTATGGAGTAAAAAGAATCAGGAAACTATTCCGGAACTTCTTGACGAGCCAGTAACCTGGTCCGCCTGGCATATGACAGGCGAAGGCGAAAAAGATTGGGCGCAAGTCGCCACAACAAATCCCGCGATCACTCCTAAAGATAAATAAGGGGAGCCAAATTTATGAAAAACGCATATGATTTAACCCTGGAGGATGTGTCCACGGTTGAAGGTCAAATGACAACTGTAGATCTGAACGATCTCTCTGAAGTCGCTCTTGATATGAATAAAATGCCGTGGCGTCCTTTTACAGAAGAACAAAAGGAAAATGTCTGCTGTATTCTGGATGATGTTTGTGTTTTAAATATACCCAAGCCCAAAACCCCGGAAGAGGAGGAAGAGCTTGTCAATAAATTCCTGGACGGGATGCGCAAACTTTTTTCCACAGAGAATAACTGGACCTGTTTGCCAATGCTGGAAACCAGCATAAATAACTGCGTACAATGCAATTCCTGTGCGGAAGCCTGCCATCTATGGCGCGCCACCAATAAAAATAACATGTACCGGCCGAATTATCGCTCTGAAATATTCCGCCGCATATACAGACAATATGTAAAAAAAGAACCTCTCGCAAAATGGCGTTATGGCGATATTGGCCTGAACTGGAAAACCGTCGCCCGCCTTGGCGAACTGGCCTATCGCTGCAATATTTGCAGACGGTGTGCCCAGACCTGTCCGATCGGAGTGGATAATGGATTGATTGCCCGTGAAATCCGGAAACTTTTCAGTCAGGAAATGGGCATCCATCCGATGGAGCTACACGAAAAGGGAACGATGAACCAATTGAGGGTAGGGTCCTCAACTGGCATGACTCCCCAGGTTGTCAAGGAAAATGTTGAATTTATAGATGAAGATTTTTCAGAAATAACTGGCGTTGGTATTACCACTCCTTTTGACAAAAAGGGTGCGGATATTCTGGTAATCCATAATGCTGGCGAAATTATGGCCTGGCCGGAGAATATCGCCGCCTTTTCCCTTATTTTCCAGGAAGCTGGTCTTTCATGGACTTTATCCAGCAAGTCCGTGGCCTATGATGGCGTAAATTATGGGGTGTTTTATGATGACGCCCAATTGGCCAGAATAGGGCTAAATCATATGAAAGCGGGTAAAGAGCTGGGGGTCAAGAAAATTGTTGTCGGTGAATGCGGACATGCCAACAAGGCATTAAGCGTTCTTGCCAACAGGGTAGTCCCCTGGGATATGCAGGTTCCTGTGGAGACTTGTTATGTCACCTTAAGGGATATAGTTATGAGCGGCAAAATCAAGCTTGATCCCACGCGGAATGATTTTCCGGTTACCTTGCATGATCCCTGCAACATTGTGCGTCTAATGGGCGTTGTAAAACCCCAGAGAGATATTTTGCACAAGATCGCTCCCAAATTCCGTGAGATGCCTCATAACGGAGTCCATAATTTCTGTTGCGGTGGCGGGTCTGGCATCGCGATTATGACCAGAAATAATATTGACGAATGGCGCAATAATATTTCTGGAAGAACCAAGATGTGGCAGATTGGCGAAGCCTTCAAAGATTGTCTTGGACCTGAAACCAAAAAATATATTTGCGCCCCATGCTCGAACTGCAAGGGACAGATTAGGGAACTGCTTGAGCATAATGAGCTTTTTGCCAAAAACAATTTTGCTTATGCCGGTCTTGTGGAATTAATTGTCAATGCCATGGCCAATGTCACTCCTGGCTTTATTAAATGGGAATCTGAAGAATAAAATTGGAATAATAAATAAAATAAAGGCGGGTTGTTGCATTTTTCAGCCCGCCTTATATTTTAAAAATATTCCTGAATTTGGGGAAAACATGGAAAGAACCTTGCTTGTTGACGCAATAAACGCAACTGAAGCCCAAGATGAAATTATTGTATGCGGCTGGATTCGCACACGCAGGGATGGAAAGGATTTTTCCTTTATTGAAATCAATGACGGTTCCTGTCTATCCAATTTGCAATGTATAATAGATGCCGATACACCAGCCTATAAGGCATTGGGAGATGCCAATACGGGATCGGCGCTTCAGATTGGCGGCCAGCTGGTGGCTTCTCCCGGCAAAGGACAAAAATGGGAAGTACGGGCAAAAGATATTAAAATATATGGATTGGCGGATTCGGAAACATTTCCTCTGCAAAAAAAGAGACATAGTGATGAATTTTTACGGACAATCGCCCATTTAAGACCAAGGACAAACAAATACGGCGCCGCTTTTCGCATCCGCTCCGAAGCCGCGCATGCCATTCATGAATTTTTCAGAAAACGTCACTTCGCCTTAATCCAGACGCCAATCCTTACTGGATCGGACTGCGAGGGAGCAGGCGAGATGTTCCATGTCAGCGCCGGTAATAAGGGAGAAGATAATTTTTTTAATAAACCCGCGAGTCTTACCGTATCAGGTCAGCTGGAAGCGGAAGCCCTGGCGCTTGGTTTGGGCAGGGTATATAGTTTTGGCCCAACCTTCAGGGCTGAAAATTCCAATACGACCAGACATGCGGCTGAATTCTGGATGGTGGAACCTGAATTCGCCTTTGGCGATATTTGGGATTTAATGGAACTTGGCGAGAGTCTGGTAAAGCACGTTATCGGGCACATTCTGGAAAATTGTCATGAAGATATTGAATTATTTAATAAATTTGTTGACAAGGATTTAAGGAAAAGGCTGGAAGGGATTTTAGAAAGCTCCTTTGAAAGAATCTCATATAGGGAAGCGGTAAAGATTTTACAGGAATCCGGTCAAAAATTTAATTTCCCTGTAGAATTTGGCGTTGACTTGCAAACAGAGCATGAACGCTTTCTAACGGAAAATTATTTTAAGAAACCGGTAATTGTCCATGATTATCCAAAAGATATTAAAGCCTTTTATATGCGCGCCAATGATGATGGCGAAACTGTGGCGGCAATGGATATTCTGGTACCTGGAATAGGGGAGCTAATTGGAGGATCCCAAAGGGAGGAACGTCTGGATTTACTTACGGCAAGAATAAGGGAATTGGGTCAAAATCCGGATGATTATTGGTGGTATCTTGAATTGCGGAAATTTGGATCAGTCCCCCATTCGGGATTTGGACTTGGCTTTGAACGATTAATGATGATGTTGACAGGCATTGGCAATATAAGGGATGTTATCCCATTTCCAAGAACCCCGGGAAGTTTGGAGTTTTAAATGAATACAGATCTGCCTGCCGGCTATAAGGTAAAAACCTTCGCGGCAAATTTCAGAAACAAGCCAAGAAAGGATTTGGGTTTAATTTATTCTGATCGGCCTTGCGTTTATGCCGGACTTTTTACCAGGAATCGTTTTTGCGCTGCGCCAGTAATCCTGGATAAGGAAATATTAAAAAAAGGTAATCCAGTTCGGGCAATTATCGCAAATTCAGGACAGGCAAACGCTTGCACTGGAGAGCAGGGAATAAAAAATTGTCTTGAGATTCAGCAAATGGCCGCCAAAGCCCTGAATATTAAACAGGATGAAATTTTACTGATTTCAACAGGCGTTATTGGCGCCCAGTTTGACATGAGCAAATGGAAACAGAGCCTTCCCGAATTATGCGAACTCTCCGGACAGGAGGGAACTGAAGATTTTACCAGGGCATTCATGACAACAGATTCATTCCCCAAATTCCAGACCAAAAAAATTGAACTTTCGGGTGGAGTAGTCAATCTTGCAATAATGGCCAAAGGCGCGGGCATGATCTGTCCCAATATGGCTACCATGCTTTGCGTTGTTCTTACAGACGCCTTGCTGGAAAAGATGGTATGGCAATCCATGTTTGAAAGGGCTGTTAATATAACGTTTAATCGGGTCAGCGTGGATGGGGATACGTCAACCAATGACAGTATAATAGGACTGGCAAACGGAGCAAGCGGAGTCGCGCTAGCAAACAAAAAGGAAGAAAGCAGGCTGGAAAATTCTCTTACAGAAATTCTTGCAAAGGTTTCCTATATGCTGGTTCAGGATGGGGAAGGTTCAAGCAAGGTAATTCATATTTCTGTCCAGGGCGCGGTTGATGATAAAATGGCGGAAAAGGTCGCCAGATCTGTTGCCAATTCCCAATTGGTAAAAACAGCCATATATGGAAAGGATGCGAATTGGGGCAGGATAATCAACGCTGTCGGTTATAGTGGCGCCGATTTTAATCCTGATGAAGTCAGCCTTTTTTTATGCGGGATTGAACGCTTTAAAAATGGTCAGCCTGTAAATGACGATAAAGAGCAGGAATTATCCCGACTACTGGAAAACAGGGATGTTGACGTTGATATTATTCTTGGTTCAGGACCAGGAAAATATACAATGCTCTCATCAGATTTGGGACATGAATATGTGACTTTAAATTCTGATTACAGATCCTGAAAAACTATATTAAGGGCATGAAAACCATGCCCTTAATACCGGCTTATAATACGCCTAACAAGGTCAGGCAACGTAAAATAATTAAAATACCAAATAATATCCAGAGAATATATCTTCTGACAAATCTGACAATCTTATTCAAATTTATTCGAGCTCCCAATCCAGCCCAAAAGCGTCATGCAGGATACGAACAGCTAGTTCCACATATTTTTCTTCAATTAAAATTGTGATCTTTATTTCCGAAGTGGAAATCATGAGAATATTGATTCCTTCCTTTGTAAGGGAAGCAAAAGCGCGGGCGGCTATTCCAGAGTGATTGCGCATGCCAACACCGACAGCGGAAACTTTCGCCACACTTATATCATGCAGGACGTCGCTTGCCCCGATTTCTTTTGCGACATCTTTCATAATATCCAGAGTTTTGGGAAGATCCTTGCGGGGAATGGTAAATGTCATATCGGTAAAACCGTCCTGACTGGTATTTTGGACGATCATGTCAACCAGGACGCCTTTTTCAGACAGCGGACCAAAAACCGCGGCCGCCATTCCCGGCACATCCGGAACTTTTCTCAATGTTACCCTGGCCTGATCTTTATCATATGCTATGCCAGAAACAAGCACAGATTCCATATTGCTATCCTCCTGGGTAACAAGAGTTCCTGGTTCATCACTAAAAGTGGAGCGCACATAAACCGGAACCTTGTATTTTTTTGCAAATTCAACTGAACGAATATGAAGAACCTTTGCGCCCATGCTGGCCATTTCGAGCATTTCATCATAGGCGATACAATCCATTTTCCTGGCGCTTGAGCAAATATTGGGATCAGTGGTATATACGCCGTCAACATCTGTATAAATTTCACAGTCGGAAGAATCCATGGCTGCCGCCAGGGCGACAGCGGATGTGTCGGAACCGCCTCTACCCAGAGTTGTTATCTGTCCGTCCCTGGTACAGCCCTGAAAACCAGCCACCACCAGAACATCATATATGTCCAGATAATCGTATAACTTTTTACTGTCTATCTCCAGGATTCGCGCCTGACCAAAATCTTCATCCGTAGTTATTGGTATTTGCCATCCCATTAATGAACGCGCGCTAATGCCGCTATCTTTCAATAACATTGAAAAAAGGGAAACAGATACCTGTTCTCCGGTTGAAACCAGGGCGTCACATTCAGCCTTGTCGGGCGTCTGTGACCAGGTATCCGCCAGGGCAAGTAGATTGTTTGTCTCGCCCGCGCGCGCGGATAGAACTGCTATGACCTTGTCATATCTTTTTAATCCATCCTTAACTTTTTCACGGACAAGCTTCATATTTTCAAGATTCGCGTCGGAAGTACCGCCAAATTTTTGGACAAGAATTTTCATGGAATTAAATTGGTTAATTTTTTAATGTTTATAATTTTCAGCTCTTAAGCAGTTTATCTACAAGGCTTTGAGAGCCTGGGCCAAAAGGAGTAATTTCCAACAGCCGTTCATCATGTGACAAGTTGAAAGAGATGTCCAGAAAATCATCCGGTTTAAATTTATCCGGCAAAAATTCGGCCCATTCAAGAAGAACCAGATTTAATTTTTCCTCCAGAGCGTTTAATAGTTCTTCAGGGATATTAGATTCACAACGATATAAATCGCAGTGAAAAACCGGTGGAGATGTTGGGTACAGGTTATAAATATTGAAAGAAGGGCTTCCAGTTTCAGCCTTGTCGGAATTTTTCAGATTTGAAACTATCGCCTTTACCAGGGCCGTTTTACCTGACCCCAATTCTCCCCTCATAAAAACAGGTGGAAAACCTGAACTTTCCAATATCTCCGCCAAAGTTTTACCAAGCAGGTTCAATTCCGCCAGACTGCTTATTTTAATCAGGGCCATGGAACTTGCCCCATATTTAATCCACTTTTATCCAATGACATTATGTATTTGGAAACATTTGCCAGGGCGTTCGCCAAATCTGAAGCGAGAGCACCCCTATTCGGAAATTCGCTGGAACATATTCTTCCCGCGCAAACATGGCTGATCACCGCATTGGCGCATTTAAAAATTATATCCGCATCATTATTTTTTTTGGCCAGCAAGGCGCCTATGCAGCCTGATAACACATCGCCCGCTCCCCCGATAGCCATTTGGGGAATATCATATGGACAAATCAGGGCTGGAAGAATTTCCCTTCCTATAAGCGTATTGACTCCTTTTAATATGATAACCGCTTTTGTTTTGCTAATTAATGCTTTTAAACTTTTCAGTCTGTCCCCCTCCAGCTCTTTTACCGTACACTTTAAAAGGGAAGCGGCCTCTCCTGGATGAGGGGTTATAACATCCTTCTCGGTCAATAACGAAAGCCAGTCTGGATTATTGGCCAAATGGAAAAGGGCATCCGCGTCAAAAACAGTTGGGGGTCTATTTTTTATCCGCAAGATTTCATGTAGAATTCTGAAAGCCCTTTCATCACGCCCCATGCCGGGTCCTATGACCAGGGAGTCAGATTTTTCGAGCAGCTCAAGAAAATTATCAGGAAGTGTTTCCGGCCAGTTATCGCCATCGCCAAGTGAAAGCGTCATAAGCTCGGCCAGATCCGACTTTACCATATTTATTGAAGAGGGGGGAGAACAGGCGGTAACCAGACCCGCCCCCATACGCAAGGCAGCCAGGGAAGCAAGATGACAGGCTCCTGAAAGACCATTGCTACCGCCAATTATGATTACATGTCCATAAACATTTTTATGGCTTTTTTGGGGCAGATTTGTATTAGTGAGAAGAATCCTGCCGTCAAGAAGACAGAGATCGGGAATTCTATCCTCATTTTCACAGATTGGCATACCTATATCACAAATAAAAACTTTTCCGGTATAGTGTCTGGCTTGTGGCTGAACAAGACCTTGTTTCGCATAAGCCATACAAGCAGTAATACTTGCTTTTATCGCGCAAGGCATGGGAAGTCCGGTATCGGCATTCAGGCCTGATGGAACATCAATAGCCATTACCCAGGCTTTAATGGATAAGGCAAAAAAATTGATATTGTTTATAAGATCATGGAGATCTTCCGACAGGCTTCCATGAAGCGCTACTCCAATAAGACCATCCAGAATAATATCGGGGATAAAATTTATTTTATATAAATAATCCAGAAATTCTGGAAAGCGATTTATCTCATAAAAGGAGAGCCCATCTTTTATGGCCAGTTCCGCGTGAAAACGGGCCGCACCCTTCAAGTCGGATAATTTTTTAGTATGCGCCACCAGAACATTAACTCCCCCGTCATGGAGGATTCTGGCCATACAGACAGCGTCTCCGCCGTTATTGCCGCCCCCCATCAAAACAAGGACATTTCTGTCTTTTGTCGAATCCTGAATGGAAGGCAATAAATTCAGGGCGGATCTGCTGGCATTCTCCATTAGCATAATGTCTGGAATACCAAATTCAATGGCGGATTTATCCCATTTTGCCATTTGGGCCGATGTTGGCAATTTTGGAAATAAAAATTCGGACAAAAGCATTTAGGCCTCCATAATGACAATGGCAAGGGCCATCTCTTTCTCATGGCTTATGGATAAATGACAATATTTAACGCCAAGTTTTTGCGCATATTCAAGAGCCTGTCCTCGCATTTTTAGTTCAGGTTTTCCCATGGCATCAGGAATAATTAAAAAATCTTTAAATGATATGTCATTTTGAAAACCCGTACCAAGCGCTTTTGCTGACGCTTCCTTGGCGGCAAATCGTCCTGAAAGCCAGGTGACAGGATATTCCGGAATGGCCAAAAGCTCCCTTTCAGCCAAAAAATGACTGGCAAATTTTAAACCCCAGCGTCCGTATATTTTTCTTATTCTGGAAATTTCAACCAGATCTGTTCCTAATCCAAGAATCATGGGAATTGAGATTTTATAAAATTTTTATTAATATTTTTATGTGATAATATGATTGGGCTTATTGGTATTTTATTTGATAAGTAATTGATAAATAAGATAATTGAAAAAGTATTCTTTGCCAATTTGAATTGGGGGTAAAAAATGAAATTATGTATCGTAGGCACAGGATATGTTGGTCTTGTAACTGCCGCCTGCTTTGCAGAAATGGGGAATAATGTGACATGTGTTGATATAAATCCAGAAATAGTTAAAAAGCTCAATGAAGGCTATGTGCATATATATGAACCTGGTCTTGAGAATATGGTTAAAAGTTCCCGGGCAGATGGACGACTGACATTTACCACTGATATTAAAGAGGGAATAGAGGGGGCCGAATGTGTTTTTATCTGTGTGGGCACACCTCCTTTGCCCGACGGCTCCTGCGATTTAAGTTATGTGCAAAGCGTTGCCAAAGACATTGGCAAATACATGGATAAAGATCTTATTGTAGTTGACAAATCCACTGTTCCGGTAGGGACCGCCGACATGGTCGCAGAAATCATTTCTGATGAGCTTGCAAGAAGAGGTGTAAATTATCATGTGGAAGTGGTATCAAATCCGGAATTTCTTAAGGAAGGAGACGCGATTGCGGATTTTATGAAACCTGACAGGGTTGTTCTCGGCGTCCGTTCTCCCGAAGCGGCTTCAATAATGCGGGAACTTTACGCTCCCTTTGCGCGTACAAGAGACAAGATAATAATAATGGGCGTCCGGAGCGCGGAAATGACAAAATATGCGGCAAACTGCATGCTGGCCACAAAAATTTCCTTTATAAATGAAATCGCGACAATTTGTGAAAGCGTGGACGCGGATGTGAGGGATGTCAGAAATGGAATAGGTTCGGATAGCAGAATTGGATATCAGTTTATTTATCCTGGCGTTGGATACGGAGGCTCATGTTTTCCCAAGGATGTAAAGGCCTTGATTAATACCGCATTAAATTATGGCGTAAATCCAGTCCTTTTAAATGCCGTTGAAGACGTCAATTCCAGACAAAAAAAGCATATGGCGGAAATTATAGAGAGATATTTTGCTCCGCAGGGAGGGGTAAAGGGAAAAACCCTTGCAGTATGGGGTCTTTCTTTTAAGGCCAATACTGATGATATGCGTGAGGCAGCCTCAATAGAAATAATAAGAAAATTAAGCCAGGGGGGAATGAAAATCAGGGCATTTGATCCTGTAGCTGGAAAAAACGCGCAGAGAATTTTTTCTGAAGATAAAAATGTGGAAATTTGTAATAATCAATATGAAGCCTGCAAAGACGCCGACGCCTTGTTGACCGTAACCGAATGGAATCAATTCAGGAATCCCGATTTTGACAAAATAAGGGAAAATCTGGTCGCTCCCATCATTTTTGACGGACGAAATTTATATAATCCAGAACAAATGGCAAAACGCGGTTTTGCCTATTTTTCTATTGGAAGAAAAAATAAAATTTAACCTGCATGGAGAAGCAAATGAGCCAGGAAAATAATCAGGAATTATCTTCTGATAAAAATAAAATGGATCAGGCAGGCGAAGATATATCAGTTGAGGAGGTAATTCAGGAAGAAGTTATAAAGCCTGAAGAACTGGATACTGTTCCTGTTGAAAAAGCGCAGGAGTGGATAAAGGCCAATAAGGATAACCTGAAATATCTGAATAAAAACAATGTTCAGAAACTGGAATCCATCATTAATAATCCTGAAAAAATTAACGCGGCCTCCCTGGCGGAATTACGGGAAATCCAGGAAGAACTGGAGAAGGAATTAAGGGAAAAATTTAATCGCCGCTTTAATGAAGTTAAAAGCGGATTGGTAAATTTAAGAGAAGAAATGTTCAAGATTCCCAATTATGAAAACTTGCCAGACGAACTGCAGGAGGTGGCGTTAAATACTTTTACAAATTGCGAATTACGCCTGTCCAATACAAATTCAATTGACGCGTTAAAAGAGATTTTTGATAATTTTGCCAACAATGTCTATCCTGATTTATCTGCCAAAATTTATGCCCTGGAGAATCCAAACGTTTTTCCGCTCAATTTAACAGAAATTTTGGATAGTATGCCCAGGCTGACATTTAATAATGAGGAAGAACTGGAAACAGCATTATCCAGATTGAGGGAAGCGGCCATAGAGAAATTGAAAAAAAGTCAGCCAAAGGATGATTCAGGGAGTAAAAGCTAAAAACCAGGCTACATACAGGATCAGGAGGGCGGTAAAGGCGGATTTTATCTGGGAAAGACCGAAAAGATGTTTTGTCTTTCCCCAGCCTTCCAAAAGGCCCAAAATAAAACCGCACCCCAGTCCGCATGTATGGGCGGAATAATCCGTATGTTGTCCTTCTGTGCCCAGCATGGCCAGAATGCCCAAAATGGCGCCAGTCACAAGCAGAAAGCTGCGTTTATTAAAATTTATGACTGACATTATTCCGCCCAGAATACCAAGCGAGGCAAAGATGGCGGTTGAAAAACCAATACTTTTATAAGAAAAGCTGTGTATCAAGGCAGACAGGAAATTTCCGCAAATACCACCCAGAATTGTATATAACAAGGCGCGGCCAGGGCCGATAATTCTGGACAGGATATAGAGAAAAATTAATCCGAAAAAAATATTGCCAGTCAGGTGGGCCGCGTCCGCATGAAGCGTAAGCGCCGTCACAAGGCGGTAATATTCATGATGGAGAAAAAGATGAATATTATTTAATTCACCCAGAGAGAGCCAGGTATCGGGAGACGGCAAAAATTTGGGAGGATTAAAAAATCCTTTTCTTATACCATGCCAGATTATAAGAAGAATCAGGAAAAAAATTGAAAAAATCGCATGGGGATTTGCAGGATAACAGATCTGATATAATTTGGCTTTATTTTCCTGTATATACGCATTGAGTTCATATCTGGCAAATCTTTCATAGAGAGGGGGAACATAAAGATGTTCCTCCCTGTTTATTTTGAATATAAGCCAGGGGATATTTTTGGAACTTAAAACTAAAAGCCAATCTCGGCGTTGAACAGGATTTTTAAAACCGGAAGGAGAAGTTATATCAAACCAGTAGCGGGGTGCTTTTGCAGAAATTATATTATTTTTAAAAGATTTATTCAGAATATTTATTCCATAAAATATCTCAATAATAAGCAGGCCGGAAACAATAATGTTTCCCGTCTGCTTATTTCATGTCAATACTAGTTTTGATGAACCACAGGTTTGGTGATATAACCTGAACGGATACATCTTGTGCAAACACTGACCGTCCTTACTGTTCCATCTTCAAACTGATGTCTGGCTTTCTGCAGGTTTGGAGAAAAACGGCGTTTGGTCTTGATATTGGAATGGCTAACAAGATTGCCTGTCTGTGGCTTTTTTCCGCAAAAATCACATTCTTTGCCCATTTTATTTTACCTCTTTCCTTATAGGCTGGATTTATAAGAATGATATTTTCATTCTTTTTGGAAAATCATCCGCATAAAGCCAGATTTTCCCGACTGTTATCAGGAATGATACGGACGGTTTCGCTTTGAGTGGTGTATATAAGACTTCCTTTTACAAAAGGCAAGTTTTTTCATTTAATAAAATTTTCTAATTAATTATTTCCGATGCGGGAATATCTTCCGGAAGCATACCTTTCAGCATGCCCTGACCAGTAGATTCCAGCACAGCCCTCCATAAATCGGAATAAATGCTTAATGTGCGTCTATGCGTTGTAACCAATGATAAAGGCAGATTTACATAGCGTTCCTGAATCTTGGCGACAACCATTTCTGTTCGACCAGCCATGGCCGCGTGAACGGCATACTGACCCAGAAAGCCACAATAAACCTTGTCGCTGGCCTGGGCCGGAACAGATCTGATAATATAGGAGGGATCAATGAATTTTATTGAATGTTCAAGCTGCTTTTCCTTAAGATAAGTTTTAAGTTCCTTGCGGAGAAGATCAGCTATATTTCCCAGAACCCGGTTACCAGACGCGTCCGTCTCATCCGCTCTCTGTAAAAGATGCTGGCCGGCGCCTTCCGCGGATACGATTACACAATGTCCTCTTTGCCGCAATCTTTCCTCAGCCGCCGGCAAAAGTCCGCCCTCGCCAAAAAGGGTAAAAGGGGCTTCCGGAATTAGAACAAAATTTACCTCTTTCATTGCCAGGGTGGCTTCAGCCGCGATAAAACCGGATTCCCGTCCCATAAGCTTTACAAGGCCAATGCCATTGGGCGTTCCACAAGCTTCTGTATGGGCACATTCAATGGCTTTTGTGGCTTCAGATACTGCAGTCTCAAAGCCAAATGATTGGGGAATAAAGTTGATATCATTGTCTATTGTTTTAGGAATGCCAATAACAGAAATTTTCAGGTTTCTGCTTGCGATTTCCTTGCAGATTTTGTCCGCGGCTTTCATTGTCCCGTCGCCACCAATAATAAAGAGGGCGTTTATATTATTTCGTTCAAGCGTATCAACTATTAAATCAGCTGGCTGCGGGCCACGGGAAGAACCCAGGATAGTTCCGCCAAAAAGATGTATATCGGAAACATAATCAGGAGTAAGAATAACTGGCTGATGATTATATTTTGAAATAAAGCCTTCCAGCCCATACCTTATGCCCATAATGGAAGAGACATTGTAGGCATGGTGGGCTTCCATGACAATTGCCCGGATTACATCATTAATGCCTGGGCACAAACCGCCGCAGGTAACAATCGCGCATCTTACACGGTTACTATCAAAGTAGAGTTTTTTGCGAGGACCCGCGGCTTCAAAACTTATTCTGCATGGCTGGGGCCCGCATTGGGCGGCCATATCATTGTCTACAATAACCGGAATTTTTTTATTGTCCGCCCATGTGCGATAAGGAAGGCGAGATTCCAGTTTACATGGACCCAGAACCTTGATGGTGGTATCCCATCCACATTTTTCCATATTTTCCTCTTTGGACTTTTTTTCATTTTTAACTTGAGGCATTATATTGTTTCCATTGGATTAAATTTTTTTCAGACATTATATTCTGAAAGATTCAATGATCTGCCAATATTTGAAGCAGAGCAACCCTGAAATTTTGTCCTAAACCTTATCGGCTATTTTGGCCATTGCCTCAATAGCCAGATTGATAAAATCATCGAGGGGAATACCGGCTTTTTCACATTCCCTGATGTTATCGCGGTTAACATTTGCGGCAAAAGCCTTATCTTTCATTTTCTTTTTAATGCTTTTAGCCTGCATACCCTCATAACCGGTGGGGCGCATAAGGGCCGCCGCGGAAATAAGGCCGGTTATACTTTCTCCGCATCTTAATGCGTAGTCCAGTCTGTTTTCCGGCTTACTGCCATTCATTTCCGCATTATGAGCCAGGATAGCCTGCAAATATTCGGAAGGTAATTTGTCCTTAAGTATTTCAACTGCCACGATCGCGTGTTTTTCAGGTGTTTTTTCTGTTTCAGGAAAATCCAGATCATGTAATAGTCCGGTCAAGGCCCATTTTTCCTTATCTTCGCCAAAATATTCCGCTAGAGCGGCCATTACCGCTTCTGAAGCAAGGGAGTGTTTCATCAGGGAAGAAGAAACGTTTTGTTGCTCAAGAAGTTTCAAAGCTTCTTCACGATTTATCATATATCTCTCCTGAATTTCACATTATAAATCATGCAAAAAAAGATTGCAAGCATGGTTGACAGAAGCGAAAATATGGAGAAAAATAAAATTTTTGAAAATATTTTAATGGAAATTTTTATGCCCATATATAGTTTAAGAATAAATTCTCGAGGACCAAGTCAATATTATAATATTAAGGAAGAATGTCAGCCAGGCGATTTTGTGCTTATAGAACAGGACAGGGGAGAAATTATGGCCAGGGTAGAGACTGGGCCAATCAGTTTTCTCCCTGGAACTTCCCCAGAAAACTTGCCGGGGATTAATCGCATCGCCACTGAAAAAGACATGGAAATTCATCGGGAGAATGAGATTATATATAATGAGGCCAAAGCTTTCTGCAAGAAATGTATCAAGGAAAGACAACTGGATATGAAGCTTGTGGATGTGGATGTTTTTTTTGACCGGAGCAAATTCATTTTTTATTTTACAGCGCCGAGCAGGATTGATTTTAGGGAACTTGTCAAGGATTTGGTCAGGACATACAGGGCCAGAATTGAATTACGCCAGATAGGAGTAAGACACGATACCCAAAGGCTTGGCGCTATCGGAAATTGTGGGCGTGTATGCTGTTGCAGGGGACATTTGAGAAAATTCGCGCCAGTAACCATTAAAATGGCAAAAGAACAGAACCTCTTTTTAAATCCTTCCAAAATATCGGGAATATGTGGAAGGCTCTTATGCTGTCTTTCCTATGAGCAGGAAAATTATGAAAATTTTCATCGCATAGCCCCCAGATGCAACAAGAGGTATCATACTGATAGGGGGATATATAAAATTCAGAGGGCAAACATGTTTACCAATTCAGTTTTGCTTCTGACCGAGAAAAACGAAGAAGTGGAAATGAGCATGGAAGACTGGAAAAACATACATCCTGTGAAGATCAAAAACGATTATTCCGGAAACGAAGATGGAAATCAGGGTATGACCGATCTGGATGAAGAAATGGAAGATTTGAATGAATTGGAGATGGAATGAAGACTTTCTATATCAGCACACCCATTTATTATGTAAATGCCAAACCTCATTTGGGCCATGCTTATACCACGATAGTGGCGGATGCTCTCACCCGTTTTCATAAAATGCTGGGCGAGGAGACCCTCTTTTTGACAGGAACTGATGAACATGGCGATAAAATTGTTCAGGCGGCTGAAAAGGCTCATCTTTCTCCGGAAGAATTTGTGGATGACATCAGTTCCCAATTCCGCAATTTATGGCCAGACCTTTCCATTGCCTATAATTTTTTTGAAAGAACAACAGATCCAGGACATATAAGGGCGGTCCAGGATTTTTTACAGCGGGTATACGATGCTGGCGATATTTATTTTGGGGAGTTTGGCGGTCATTACTGCTTTGGCTGCGAGCGTTTTTATACTGAAAAAGAGCTTGTGGATGGTTTATGTCCCCAGCATATGACCAAACCCCAGTTTATAAGCGAAAAAAATTATTTTTTTAAAATGTCACGCTATTTGCCCTGGCTTCAGGACTATATGAAAGATCATCCGGAGATGATCCGCCCCGAAAGATATATGAGGGAAGCTATGGCCATGCTTGAAGGTGAGGCCTTAAGCGATCTCTGTATTTCCCGTCCCAAAAAGCGTTTAACCTGGGGTATAGAACTGCCATTTGATTCGGATTATGTCTGCTATGTCTGGTTTGACGCCCTAATTTGTTATATAAGCGCGCTGGGTTGGCCAAATGGACAGGAATTTAAGACATTCTGGCCTGGCGAGCATCTTATCGCAAAGGATATTCTCAAGCCCCATGCCATTTTTTGGCCGTGTATGCTTAAATCCGCTGGGATTCCCGTTTACAAACATCTGGATGTTCATGGCTATTGGCTTAACCGGGAAACAAAAATGTCAAAGTCCCTGGGAAATGTAATAGACCCAATAGACATGAAAAAAAATTTTGGCCTGGATGCCTTCCGTTATTTTCTGTTGCGGGAAATGCATTTTGGTTCCGACGCCAATTTTAGCGAAGAGGCCATGATTTTCCGCATTAATGCCGATCTCGCCAATGATCTTGGAAATCTGTTCAGCCGCGTTTTATCCATGAATGCCAAATACTGTAATTCAGTAATTCCAGAAGGAGGAATTTGGGAAGATTCGGACAGGGAAATAATAAATTTGTGCAAGGAATGTCTGATTAATTTTATTCAGTTATTCAGAAATCTGCATTTTTCACAGGCATTGGAGTCTCTCTGGATATTGGTTAAAGCATTAAATAAATATGTTGATAGCCAGGCTCCCTGGTCACTCTTTAAAAATGGCGAAATTGGCCATTTAAATAACTGTATGAATCTTCTATTAACTTCAATGGAAAAAATTGCCCTGTTTCTCTGGCCTGTTATGCCTGACGCAAGTTCCAAAATGCTCCAGCAGCTTGGGACCGAATATACAGAATCTCTAACTCCTCCGGCAACAGATCTTGCGGCGGTGGCGAATGAATTCAAACCATTGACTCCGTGCACAAGGCTGGCTTCTTCTTCCAATCTTTTCCCCAGAATTGAAGCTCCTAAAAAAGAATCGGTACCTGAAAAGGAAATCAGGAATAAAAAGGAAAAATATGTTGATATCTCCAGTTTTCAGGAGCTGGATTTAAGGGTGGGGGAGATTAAAAAAGCGGAAAAGCATCCTGAAGCGGATCGGCTTTTAATGCTGGATGTGGATTTTGGAGAGATGGGAACACGCCGGATTTTGTCTGGAATAGCGGATTTTTATAATCCCAACGATCTGACAGGCAAAAAAGTTTGTGCCATTCTCAATCTACCGCCCAGAAAAATGAGGGGAATAGAATCAAATGGAATGATTCTCACCTCTAATGACGGGACAAATGTAAAACTGCTGGAAGCTGGAACGGATGTGAAAAATGGATCAAAAATTTCTTAAAAAAGATTTTCGCCCTGTTCAAACCATGTGTTGTTTTTCTAGGGAATGATAACTTTTCCCCGCAAGGGGGATGCCGTATCCAGCAAGGCTGCCAACGGCAACTCAGTCTTCCTTTTTCAAAAAACTTTAATTTAAGCAATGTGAATTGATAATATCTTGAAATAATTACGTAATTTGAAAATATTATTTCCAATTTCCGTCAACAGGCGATTAAATAAGAGCGTAATTTTTAAAGGCTAATTTGAAAAAATTTTTAACCCGCTTTCATTTAATAGGAGGAATAATTTTGAAATGCGAGCCTAAACCACGCAAATGTGCCATAATAGGTTGTGGCTTTGTGGGCGCCGCCACAGCCTTCGCGCTCATGATGAGCAAACTTTATTCCGAGCTGGTCATGATTGACGTCAATTTTGACAAGGCCGACGGGGAAGCGAAAGACATATCGCATGGCATTCCGTTCGCCGGTCCAATGCGCATTTATGCTGGGGATTATCAAGATCTTTGTGATGCCGCTCTCGCTATAGTCACTGCTGGCGCAAACCAGAGACCCGGGGAAACGCGTATTGATCTCGTCCACAAAAATGTCGATATTTTCAAAACCATTATTCCCAAGATCATGGAACATGGTTTCAATGGTATCCTGCTTGTAGTTGCCAATCCGGTGGATATTCTCACCTATGCGGCGGCAAAGATAAGCGGCTTGCCGGAAAATAGGGTTATCGGTTCTGGCACTGTACTGGATACCGCGCGACTCAAATACGCGCTGGGTCAATTGCTGGGGGTTGATAGCAGAAGCGTCCACGCTTTTGTGATAGGCGAACATGGCGACAGTGAGATCGTTGCCTGGAGCAGCGCCAATGTTTCTGGCATCCCCTTGCGGAATTTCTGCGCAATGCGCGGATTTCAGAATCCGGAAGAAGAAATGGCAAGAATAGCGAATGAGGTTAAAAACAGCGCTTATGAAATTATCGCCAAAAAAGGCGCCACTTACTATGGCATAGCCATGTCCGTCAAACGCATCTGCGAAACAATAGCGCTTAACGAAAGGTCCATTCTTCCGGTTTCCTCAATGATGACTGGTGAATATGATATACGTGATATCTCGCTTAGCATGCCCGCCATTGTTGGCGCAGATGGGATTGAAACCCTTGTGCCAATCTCCATTGATAGGGCGGAAACTTCCGCGCTGCGCAAGTCCGCTCAAACTTTGATGGAAGTGGCGCACACGTTAAATTTGTGATTAAATAAAGCGACTCTGCCTGGGATAAATGAACTTTGAAAGTATAGGCTACATTGCAGACTGGCCAGGTGATACGCGGGAATACTTTATGGGATAGAAAGTGTCCTGGAAAGGCAGTGGCCAAATCCTGGCCTGAATCTGGTATCAGCATTTAAAACAGTGTAATGGCGTTTTAAACAAAAAAATAGGCGGCCAGTAGGTCGCCTATTTTTTTGCGCGTAACCTGGCAAATGGGAGTTGATACGACAATTAGTAATAATATATCTTTGCCATCCAGTTAAAATGCCTATTTCATTTGTCCATATCCTTTAACAACCTGGGTGGTTAAGAGTATTAAAGGAGCCTTGATAAAGTCCGGTCGTCATATTGAGCTGGATATTTCATATTCAGCTCGTCCTATTACAATTTCCAGTTTAAAGAAGATCTATTTCATTCATATGAAAACAAGGATGGTTGCGCAAATTCTTATTTCTTTTTGAAGAAGCCACCGAGTTTGCTCTTAAGTCCGCTTAAACCACCACTCATATTCCAGCCGTCCTTTTCCTGGGAAAGATAATATTTCGTCCCCTCGCTTTCCAGCTGCTTGCACAGTTCATCAGGACTTGCATGATATTCTAAAAAGTGCCCGTCTGGAAGATTGCCTGAATAGACGCTATGAGAAATATAAGGGGATGCTTTTACAAGAAGATCGCTTTCGGCGTCAAGCCTTTGTTGCCATAAGGAGCGCAGCTCCTCCAAAAACTGGGCAAAAGCCTTGTATTTTATCTTCCCTGAAACCTGCAATTCTTCGGAAGAACCATCATTGCCCTCAACTTTTACATAGCTATTGATCAAGCCCGAATGAGAGATTTTTTTCAAATCCTTAAAATCATGGCGGGTTACGCCTTTAGCGCTCTTATAAAATAATGAGTCAAAAAGAACCAGTAATTCATATTCGGGCGTCACATAGATTGCTACGACATCCTGGGGCTGGATTTCCAGTCGATCCGGGCTGTTCTTGAAAGCCTCGTTAAATCGTTGGACTAGCTCATTCTTTCTGACTGACGAGTCATGCCGCACACTCCCGCGTGGAATTGCCATACTGTCAATTTTATTGTTCAAATCCGCGGACTGGGCGCTGTATCCAACCTTGCGCTCCATAATGGCCTGATTAAGAATATCCTGATATTCATCAAAAAAATCCGCATCAGCCCAATCATTTAGAAAATCCTGATATTTTTTACCACGCCCAATAGCCTCATGTAGCTGCGCGTGAATATCCTGGCCGGCGCGTTTGCTGATGGAAAGCTCGGCAGAATTGAGTTGTTCTCCTATTTTCTCTATCTTTCCTTTCAATTCTTGTAAGGATTCCAAGGCTATCTCGGGCTTATTTGATTGATTTTCCAGAAGACTGAAAAAACTATCAGCCAAAT